>CAMBDN010000036.1 GCA_945865355.1 Legionella genomosp. 1 | reverse complement strand
GGTACGGCTTGGATTACCTTGTTGATTTACTTGCGAATTTATTTTTCAAATTAGATCTTTTTAACGCAAATGTGCGTGGTATTTTTACCAAAATACCGCTTTTAAATCAGATCGGGGAATGATATGAATTTTTTGTCGCGTACAGAGCTAAAAGTTATAAGTCTCTTCTGGAGATCTTGCAATAGGTAAACGATTTAATTGTAAGAAAGATGGTTCAGTTGTTCGCCGTATCATCGAGTCATTCGGTCGTGAAACAACCACTTGGAGCCGGAATTGGGGGATTATGAAATTTAAAATCGAAGCGTTATAGTATAGGTCTTTTGATTATCGAATTAAAAAAATACGATAATCAAAAGACCTGCCTCTGATTGACTGATTTATTGAAATGCTCCATCAGTGCAAACTGACGGAGCTTTTTAAGGGTTGATAAGTACCTTACTTGGCTGCTGCAGCTTTTTTCTCTTTTTCTTTGGCTATCACTGCTTCCGCTACATTGTTTGGGCAAGGTGAATAGTGCGAGAATTCCATTGAGAATTGACCACGGCCAGAAGTAAGAGTACGCAAAGTGCTGATGTAACCAAACATTTCTGCAAGAGGAACATCGGCCTTAATGCGTACACCCGATGCGCTAGGCTCTTGGCCCGAGATCATGCCGCGGCGACGATTCAAGTCACCAATCACATTACCAACATCATCTTCTGTACTATAAACGTCAACTTTCATGATGGGTTCAAGCAGCTGTGGGCCAGCTTTTGGTATAGATTGTCTAAAGGCACCCTTTGCAGCGATTTCAAATGCAATTGCCGATGAGTCAACAGGATGGTATCCACCGTCAGTGAGGTTAACGACCACATCCAATACGGGGAAACCCGCCAATGTACCGGTGGTCATCATTGAACGGAAACCCTTCTCAATTGCTGGGAAGAATTCTTTAGGAACGTTACCACCGACAACGGTTGAGACAAAAGTGAATCCAGTGTTTGCCTCGCCTGGTGAAATTGTGTAATCAATCTTACCGTATTGACCAGAGCCGCCTGATTGTTTCTTGTGGGTATAGCTATCTTCAATCGATTTGGTTATGGTTTCGCGGTAAGCAACCTGTGGTTGACCGACTACTAATTCAACATCGTAAGTACGCTTCAAAATATCCACTTTAATATCAAGATGTAATTCACCCATACCACGAAGAATGGTTTCACCTGAATCGATATCAGTTTCTACTCTGAACGTTGGATCTTCTGCAACCATCTTACCAATAGCAATACTCATTTTTTCAGTTGAGCCTTTATCTTTTGGCGAAACAGCAATCGAGATAACGGGCTCTGGGAAGACCATCGCCTCAAGTGTACATTCGTGCTTAGGATCGCAAAGCGTGTGACCGGTTCGAACGTTTTTCATGCCTACGATAGCAATAATGTCGCCAGCTTCCGCACTTTGCAATTCATTACGCTCATTCGCCTGCATCTCAACCATACGGCCGACACGCTCTGTTTTACCGGTAAAGGAGTTAAGAATGGTATCGCCTTTATTCAGTTTCCCTGAATAGATACGTACGAAAGTTAGTGCACCAAAACGATCATCCATGATTTTAAATGCCAATGCACGGAATGGCTCATCAGGAGAAACGATGGCGAACTCGCCGTTTGGTTCACCCTCAGCATCTGTCAATGGTTGTGGATTAACTTCGTGTGGGGCAGGCAAATAGTCAACCACAGCGTCAAGCAATAACTGCATGCCTTTATTTTTAAAGGCTGAACCGCAATACGTTGGGAAGAAGGCTAATTCGAGCGTACCCTTACGAATACAGCGCTTAACGTCTTCTATTGAAGGCTCTACACCTTCGATATAGGCCATCAGCAAATCATCATCCATTTCAAGAGCTGTTTCGATGAGTTGTTTGCGGTACATATCAACGTCGTTAAGCATATCTGCTGGAATATCATCACTAATGACGTAATTTTCTGGCTGGCCACTTTCGTCCCAAATGTACGATTTACGGCTTAATAAATCGACAACGCCGACGAAACCATCTTCAATGCCGATGGGCAACGTCATAATTAATGGGTTTGCACCCAAGACTTTTTGAACCTGTTCAGTCACTTTCAAGAAATTCGCGCCGATACGGTCCAGCTTGTTTACGAAAATCAAACGAGATACTTTTGAATTGTTCGCATAACGCCAATTGGTTTCTGACTGAGGCTCAACACCACCAGAACCACAGAACACTCCGATGCCGCCATCGAGTACTTTCAATGAACGATATACTTCAACGGTGAAGTCAACGTGTCCAGGTGTATCGATAACATTGAAACGAGTACCTTTCCAGAAACAACTGACCGCAGCTGACTGAATAGTAATACCGCGCTCCGCTTCCTGCGCCATGAAATCGGTTGTTGATTCACCTTCGTGAACCTCACCCATTTTGTGGATTCTACCGGTCAGCTTAAGAATACGCTCGGTCGTAGTGGTTTTTCCGGCATCTACGTGAGCGAAGATTCCAATGTTTCTGTAAAGGTTTAAGTCAGTCATAGTACTCTTATACACTTATAAATGGGTTAAAAAATAGTTGTCTATTATACAGTGTTTTATTTTGATTTGCAGCAGATTCGTGCATCAACGAGTTTAATAAAATATACGGTAACTGAGGTGACCACCTAACATGATGATTTTAGAGAAAAATGGGTTTTCCATTGAAGACGTCATGGCATCAACGTGTAAGGCTATTCCAAGTTTTTAACCCAAGACGGCTTACTCCTCAACATCCTCTTTCCCTACCCAATAATCATGATGGCCACCACCCGGTGTGGGCCTGGTTGATAATGGACTGATTTGAAATGAGCCCTTTTGCATGTCACTCGCACTGCCCGATCCTCTTTTTAGCTTTTCCAGAATAGAGCGATTGACCGTATGCATTAACAGGTTGCCTTTGAAAATAAAAAACACATCGTTGGCATGCATACTCTTTTCAGCTTCAAATAAGCTTACAATGAATAGCATAGCATCATTTTCTGCATGAAATTGCGCAATCGGTGAGTCTCGTGAGAGATTAACAGAATTCAACATAACCATAAAAAACCCTGGGGGTACGTTATCAAAATCCGCATTACCATCAGCATACAGGGCGTGGGTTATCGAAATGTTGTCTTTGTTCCATGCTTGTACCAACTCCTGATTGTCATATAAACGGTAAATGACTTTCTTACCTTCTTCCTCGTCGATGGCGATTTTTTTTGATATAAACACCTGCGCCCCATCTCTTAAATCAAATGAGGCAATCCACTTTTCCTCCCCTCGGGCGTAATGTGAAGTGACTATGTACTGCATTCAGGAATCCTTTTGTTTTATCGCGTTAATGATTTGTTCCACACTTGCGAATCGATGCCCCTTTGATGCTAGGAAAAACATTGGGGTCATTTTAATTGGTTTTCTTTAAAAAATGAGCGTACAAGTCATCAAAGCCACCAATATGCTGATCATTGATGAAAACTTGTGGGACGGTGCGTCGTCCTGTAATACGCATCATTTTCTCACGTTCGGTATCGTCTAAATCCACACGAATTTCTGTATAATCCATTCCTTTTTCTTTTAAAAGTTGTTTGGCACGTACGCAGTACGGACAAGTCGCTGTTGTGTAAATCAGCGCTTTTTTCATGGGCAGATCGCTCATTTTAATACGTCTCCTTCATATAGGGCCCTTAATTTAAGGACCACGTTTTTTGATTATCCTATTCATTGATTACCAGCCGAGGCCCAGATACCCATACAAACATAACATATTACACAATAAATAATGACAAAGGTAAGTAAGGGCATAATGCTGGTCGCACTGGTAAAGGTAGAAAGGCCCGCGAGGCAAGCCATCCAGGCTTTGGGGTTGCACCATTGCAGCAAAGCACCATCTAAATAATGCGGTGCTTGAGTGGATGAGGACTGATTATCAAAAGATGACGTTGGCATCATGGTGTTGACGTTATCATACGACTCAAGCTCCTAGCGCCGGAGAGGGGGCAGCTCGATGTAGGCTGAAAAATCTGTACTTAGATTAATGGTGAGAAAACTGCAAATAAACGTTAGGGACGTTGCCTAGCAAATAATACGTCAGATTTTGATTCGGGATTTGCTCGAAACTGGCTACACTCGATGTATTCAATTCCTTTTTTATCATAAGATGCAACAGTATCCCCTCGAACACTATCAAATGTATTGATGCCCGAAATAACCAAATAATGTATAAGAGGATCAATAACCGTTACATGTTCAACATGCTCTATTAGGCCTTCTGCTGCTTGTCGAACGCATACATCACCACAAAGACCGGTCACTAAAATATCGTTGTAATGGGCGTTTTTAAAAAACTCAAGGTAAGAAAGGGCTTGAATGTCATAGATGCCATTAACTGGGTCCTGATATTTTGCATCACTTAAATCGACGCCCGCTTTAAGCAACATCCCTGCTTTGGGTCCTGAAAAGTTAATTTTACCAAAACGATGAATTTTAACTTGACCACTTAACGCAGCAAGTCTTGTTTCAATTGGCGTCGCTATTGCCGCACCAACAGTTCCATTCATACAATGCAAACCAAATTTTCCATTTTGAGGATCAAAAGGCTCGAGTTCATTCTGCTCAGCAGTAATGGCATCTTGTGTTTCCTTTAAGCCATAAGAACTTCTAGCCATCATGACAGAATCAGGGCTAGGCATCTTTCTATTAAGAATATGGGCATCTTGGCTAGTTACAATATCAATTGTATGACGTACTGAAGAATCCTGGGCAATTAATTCACTGATAGCATCAAGAAGGGCAATATTACTAAGTACCGTATTTTCACCACCTGGCGCATACAACGCAAAATCTTTAAGAACAAAGTCATTTTGAATGTCGACAAGCGTTACTGCTATTTTCTGGTTATCATTTAACTCACTCATCTTTGCCAATAAAATTTCTTTTAAAAATCTCTTAAGTGGACTGTTATTAATTGCAGCTTGTTCTTCTATCTTTGCAAAACGACCATCAAGATCTCGAGCTGCTAACACTTGATTTCCCATGTGCTCTTGAAGCCGCATCAAATGATTTATCTCGGACTTTTTTTGATGGATTTGTGGCTTAATTTTATACTCCTCCAAATCGAAACCAACGATTAGCCCAGGCCAAATAGTGGGTTTTAAATTCCAGACTGAAACAGATCTGTACTTATGTAAAATGGACGATAAGCAACTACTTGGAAAATTACAAGAGAGGGATGATTCAGTACTGATCCCGTCAAATTATCTGTACAACTCGCTGATCCGCTCGTGCTGGGTCCCTCGAGAACTTCAGTATACGTAGAGAGCGCCATCGGAGTCTCGAAGCACAGGCAACAGGGCTTCGAGACATCGCTTGATCAGTATTTGAACTTGGCGCCATAATGCCTAGGACTCGCCCCCTAAGTTTTGGGGAATTATGCGCCCTCTTTAGGAGCAGATGCTTTGCCAGCTTTAGGCACTGGCTTTTTCACGGTTTTTTTTGAGCTTGCTTCTTTTGCAACGCTCTCTTCAACAGCCTTTGATACCTTTTTAGGAGCAGGCGTTTTTACGGAGGGTTTCGCAAGTTTTTCACTTTGAACACCCTTATTGCTTTTTGCATGTAAAATTGTATTCGCTTTTTCTTTTAACGTACGTCTTATGGCTTTGAACTCTTCTGTACGAATTTTAGCAAGATCCTTCTGATGTGTGACTCTAATCAATACGTTTCTCTCGATTTTTTCAGATAATAACGCGTATTTTCTCAGGAGTTGTCGTGCATTTTTAGCCAGCTCTGCGGAATCAATCTTAGCTGGAAATTCTCGAATATCAGCAACAATTTTTTTAATTTTTGTTAATTCCATTGGCGTGCATTTTTCCATGTTAAGTCTCACTGTTGATAACACCAAAAATTAGTATAGACCATAGTGAGGGGTACTACCACAGCCACAAACTCCAATAAAGATCAAGCAATACGCTTAAGACTATCTGAGCTTAAAGTCTGATTGGTGGAAAATTTACAGCTCGAGTGTTTTAATTATCGTATTGATTTCTTTACTTGACGGCTCTTGGCTTTTTACCCTGAACTAAACTTACAAAGTAAGAAAAATGGGGGTTCTCTTTTAAGCATAATTTCAATTCCTTTATGCCACCTGCGGCTAAGATATATTTCACATCAGGAACAAAATCGCTAAGTATTGTTAAAATATCCCCGTTGCTAGAATTTGTTCTTAATAGTTCTTTCGTTTGCTGCTCTATCATTCTGATAGTTAATTTGTCGTGATAATTTAACATAAAGACCTCTATAATGAGTTATACGCACATTATTTTATAAATAAGGCATTGTACTCATAAAGATGGATTAGATCATTGGTTTCATAACGAGGGTTATTTATGGCAATAAAAATCAAAGGTGTACTGCTTTGGATCATCGTTTTTCAGGTCATTGGCTATTGTCTGGGGATGATCACGCAACATGATATTGTATCGTGGTATCCCACATTGCATAAATCAACCCTTACCCCACCCGATATTGTTTTTCCAATCGTTTGGTTTATTTTATATTGTATGCTCGCTTTATCAGGTTATGCACTTTGGCAATATCGTCATCAGCCAAAGGCGAAATTAGCCCTTGTATTTTACGTTTTACAAATTTTACTGAACTGGGCTTGGACGCCTCTTTTCTTCTATTTGCATTGGATTGGCGCTAGCCTTTTTTGCATCACAGCGATTATTATCTTGACCTTGATAACGATTATCATCACCCGCAAGACCTATCAATTAAGTTGCGTCTTGCTAATTCCTTACTTTATTTGGTTGCTTTTTGCTGGATATTTAAATGCAGTGATATGGATACTTAATGCGTCGTAATCCATAAGGAGCTCATCATGAATGATGAGCTCCTTATCTTATCAATACTCGTCTTCAATATAGGGAAAATTAATTATGGCGAACTATTTAGTGATTGCAGCGAGTAGCACTATTGGGCAATCGGTCGTTAATATACTTATATCTCAGGGAGACACCGTCTTCACTACGGCTCGAGATAGCACCAAAATTGAACCCAATGCCCTACTGGATGCGACTGATTTTGATGCCGTTGATGCAGTATTTAAAGATGCAGGCCTCATCGATGGCGTTGTTAATTGTGCGGGTTCATTATTACTAAAGAGTGCGCATACGACCTCACAAGAACAATATCAAGCAGTTATTGATTCGTCATTAACAACATCATTTGCAACGGTTCGTGCAGCTGGAATGCATATGAAAAATGGCGGCTCAGTGGTACTGATTTCTTCAGCCGCGGCACTTGTAGGCTTGGCCAATCATGAGGCAATTGCAGCAGCGAAGGCAGGGATTATTGGGCTTGCTCAATCAGCGGCTGCCACCTACGCTCATTTAAATTTACGCTTTAATGTCATAGCGCCAGGTATGACCGATACACCCTTAACGGCACATCTTATGTCAAGCGCCTTGGCATTCAACGCGTCCAAAGCAATGCACGCTTTAGACCGAATTGGCACCCCAATGGATATTGCTCGTGCCATTGTTTTTCTTTTAGAGCCTAAAAATAATTGGATTACCGGACAGGTATTGGCGGTCGATGGAGGCTTAAGCCGGGTGCGCCCAAAAATCAAAATTTAATAGGCTTTAATGTTGGATATCATTGCTGCGTCATATTATTGATAAAGATCCAATAGTATTCATAGTAAATACCATAGCACGATTCCGCCATCTAGCCTTTGAGACCCGGTTATGATGGCGATACTCTTCAGCCTTAAGCAAGCACTAGTAGGTAAATGAATCTGCAACAAAACCAACATAGAGCAAGATCACACCAAACATCAAACCAAACAAGCTAAACAAAAAAGGAATTTCTTGTATGTATTGTGACAGAAGCGCCCTCCATTGTTTTACAAAAATAACGCGGAAAATTCCAATCAACAACATACTCGTTCCAATTACAGTGATAATCAAGGTCCATCCCAACTCAAAACTATTAACGAACATTAAAGCTAAACTGCCGAAGATAGTGGGAAGTACGCCACCCATGATGTAACCAGAATCAGCTTTCACCATGTGTTTCGCCATATCACGAGCATCCTCTAGATTAAATAAAATACCTAAAGAAAGTATTACTGATACCAAGCCAAACCAGCGAGCAAATATTATATAGGTCATCGTACTAATCCCTAGTCATTAAACGTTTATTCCAAAAAAGTCTTTGTATTTTTTATTAAATCGTATCATTATCTAAGAAAGGATCGCAACCAGAGGTTTTCATGGCCACAAGGACGGGAGCTGCTTTAATGAATAGGGGTGCCCTGCGCTGGCTTTTCAAAATTATATACATCATCTCAGGTCTCTTGATACTGCTTTCCCTAAGTGGTTGTAAGGAGCACTTCATTGGCATGCTTAATCCGAAGGGAATCATTGCCTACGAAGAGCGTAAGTTATTTTTTGATACCTTGGCTTTAATGTTGATTGTGGTTTTACCCGTCATCATCATGAGCATTACCTTTGTTTATCATTATCAAGTATCTCACCGTACCAAGGATTACAAACCGAATTGGGGTCATAATTTTTATTTGGAAATATTATGGTGGGGTATTCCCTGTGTCATCATATTAATCTTAGGCATTATGACCTGGAAAAAGACGCATGAGTTAGATCCCTATCGGCGAATTGCAGGGCATGATGAAAAACCATTGTTAGTTCAAGTGATTGCTTTACCCTGGAAATGGCTATTTATTTATCCCGAACAAAAGATAGCAACAGTCAATTATCTTGAAATCCCATTAGGCCAGCAGGTTGAGTATTGGATAACAACAGATAATGTCCCAATGAGCGCCTTTTTTATCCCTCAATTAGGCAGCCAGATTTATGCCATGGCCGGAATGCGGACACGTCTGCATCTTTTAGCAAATGAACCTGGTGTTTATGAAGGTTTAAACACTCAATACAATGGAGATGGCTTTTCAGACATGCATTTTGAAGTACATGTCGTTACCCCACAAGAACTAAAAAAATGGTTTGCTCAAGTAAAAAAATCACCGAATGGTTTAACAGATGCCGCTTACAATCAATTGTTATCTCCCTCCATTGCTGATAAACCAAAACTATTTTCGGGCATAAAAAATGACCTCTTTAATGGGGTAATAATGACGTACATGTCAAGTATAGGTCCAGTGCACCCGCGAGAGAATGCAATTAAATTCCATAAGGAATAGTTATGTTTGAGAATTTATTATTTGGTAAATTGACCCTGGAAGCCATTCCTTTCCATAACCCTTTTGCTATGGGCGCTGGTGTATTTATGGTCCTAGGATTTCTAGGGGTTCTGGCATTACTCACGGTATTTCGGAAATGGTCCTATATTTGGAATGAGTGGGTGACCTCGGTTGATCATAAAAAAATTGGGATTATGTATTTAATCTTAGCATTTGTAATGCTGCTCCGTGGTTTCTCAGATGCGCTCTTAATGCGCTCGCAACAAGCGGTTGCAGCTGGGAGTGCCGTAGGATTTTTGCCCCCTGATCATTACGACCAAATTTTTACAGCACACGGCGTTATCATGATTTTCTTTGTTGCTATGCCGCTTGTTTTTGCCTTACTCAATATGATAGTCCCTTTACAAATTGGTGCCCGTGATGTGGCTTATCCCTATTTAAATTCACTGAGTTTTTGGCTGACATTTATTGGGGCGATGTTGTGTAATATTTCTCTTGTGGTAGGACAATTTGCTTCAACGGGTTGGCTTGCTTATCCGCCGTTATCTGAATTGTATTATAGTCCTGATGTCGGTGTTGATTATTACATATGGTCTTTACAAATTTCAGGAGTGGGTACCTTACTTGCAGGCATTAATTTTATTGCTACTATTTTAAAAATGCGTTGCAAAGGCATGACCTTAATGAAAATGCCGGTTTTTGTTTGGTCCGCGTTGTGCGCCATGATTTTGGTCGCGCTTGCATTCCCTGTTTTAACCGTAACGCTCGCTCTTTTATCTTTAGACCGTATGCTCGATATGCATTTCTTTACTGATTTCGCAGGTGGAAACAGCATGATGTATATCAATTTAATCTGGGTATGGGGCCACCCAGAAGTATATATTTTAATTTTGCCGGCTTTCGGTGTCTTTTCTGAGGTGGTTGCAACGTTCAGTCAGAAAAAACTATTTGGTTACACTTCGATGGTATGGGCTATGGCGATCATTACCTTCTTATCGTTTGTTGTGTGGCTCCACCATTTTTTCACTATGGGCGCAGGGGCAGATGTTAATTCCTTTTTTGGAATTGCGACCATGATCATTGCTATTCCTACTGGAGTAAAAGTATTTAACTGGTTGTTTACCATGTATAAAGGCCGAATTATCATGGCAACACCGATGCTCTGGGTCACGGCCTTTTTTACTACTTTTGCAATAGGCGGGATGACTGGCGTCATGATGGCCGTGCCTCCAGTCGATTTTCAAGTCCATAATAGTCTATTTCTTGTCGCACATTTTCATAATGTGATTATTGGCGGTGTATTGTTTGGATACTTCGCTGGCATCATCTATTGGTTTCCTAAAGCGTTTGGTTTTCGCTTGGATGAGAAATGGGGCAAAAGAGCTTTTTATTTTTGGGTGAGCGGATTTTATTGTGCCTTTATGCCATTGTATGTTCTGGGTCTTGATGGATTTGTCCGTCGGACAAATCACTATACCAACACCATGTATCAGCCTTATTTAATCTTTGCAGCGATGGGAGCCTTATTGATTTTGATGGGTATCATTTGTCAAATTGTGCAGCTAATTGTAAGCATAAAAAACCGTGAGGCTCTGCATGACCGTACCGGCGATGCCTGGAATGGACGCACGTTGGAGTGGTCGGTTGCATCACCGGCACCTTTATATAATTTTGCTAAATTACCCACAGTACAAGCTCTCGACCAATTCTGGGTGGACAAAGAGCATCACTTGGCAGAAGGCCATATTCATCCTAAAGAAATTCATTACGATCCAATCCATATGCCAAAAAATACACCGGTTGGATTTATTATTGCAATTTTTTCTGGAATCACTGGTTTTGCTTTGGTTTGGCACATGCTTATCCCAGGAATTATTGGTCTATTAGGAATTATTTCCACAGCCATTGCTCGGACGTTCTCAAATGACGTTGATTATTATATCGATGCTGAAACAGTCAAAAAAACTGAATTAGCGCACTTTAGGGAGCTTGTGTAATGCATAATGACGCTATCGTCGCTGAGGCTCATCATCATGACAGTGATTCAATCGATGTGTTTGGGTTTTGGTTGTATATACTGACCGATTGCATTTTATTTGGCTGTTTATTTGCAACATTTTTAGTTTTAAATAATCCCGAACACCCAGGGCCTGCACTAAAAAATTATCTCAATTTACATGACGTTCTTATTGAAACATTCCTCTTGCTAGTCTCTAACTTGACGTTTTGTTTGGCCATTTTAAATTTATATCAGGATAAACTTCGCAAAGTTCAGATATGGCTTGGGATGACTTTCTTGCTTGGGGCTGGTTTTATAGTATTCGAAGTCACTGAATTTATTCATATGGCCAATGAGGGTTTTCGATGGGATGTGAGTGGCGCAATTTCCTCATTTTTCACTTTAGTCGGTGCTCATGGATTGCACGTTAGTGTTGGCCTGGTGTGGATTTTATTGATGATGATCCAACTTCCATTAATAACAACGAATCATGTTAAGCGACGCCGCATGACTTATTTAGGATTGTTCTGGAATTTTTTAGATATCGTCTGGATTTTTGTCTTTACTATTGTATACCTGATGGGAGCTATTTAGCATGGAGCATCATGGAATGAACGAGTCTGATTACGGTACCGGTCAAAAAAAACTAGGCATGTACTTAGTTGGTTTTATCAGTTGCTCTATACTGACCTTGTTTTCTTTTTGGTCGGTAATGTCCCAAAGGTTTTCTAAATTGGAAGTATTGGTTCTCATTTTTTCTTCAGCCTGCATTCAATTTCTGGTGCAGGTCATTTTCTTTCTTCGCCTGACCACGCAAACAGAGCAAGGAAGAACGAATATCATGGCTTTTCTATTTACAGGCGTTATTTTGACATCAATTATTCTCGGCTCCTTATGGATCATGTGGAATTTAAATTACTATATGATGCATTAAACTCGATTTTAGATTCAAATAAGCTATGCTCAACATAGGTGTAGCTTGCAGAAAAGAAATGATCAAAGACTTTTTAAATAAGCATGCGGAGTTACCTCTATGTGGCATGGTTTCGGCTCATTCGAACGGCTAAAGCAACGCATCCTTGACCCGCATGCAGACCTATGGCCAAGGAAACAGAATCAATGTATTCAGGTGCTTTTTTAAAGCGCGCTGTTGTTATATTGGAAAATTCCATGGCTTTTTCTTCCGCACCTGCGTGAACAATCGCGTACTCCTGTAAGTTAAGATGTTCCTTTTTTTCCTTGGTTTTAATCATGGTTATTATTTTTTCAAACGCGGCTTCTAATGAAAAAGATTGGCCACAAATGAATCCTTTTCCTTCGGTATCAATTGAAATAATGGGTTTAATTTTTACAAAGTCGGCTATACGTGCCTTGAATTTATTAAGACGCCCAGAGCGAATCATCGAATCAAACTGATCGACAACAACAAAAAGGTAGGTTGTTTCAATCGCGTTGTTAACCGCATTGATAATCTTGTCGATGCTCATGCCGGAACGAATGCGCTTGCCCGCACAATAAAGAAGAAGTCCATGAGCGGCTGAATTATTTTTCGAATCAATGACGGTTACATTAGCAAAGTTTGTCGCTGCGGTTTTGAAGTGGTCATAAATACCACTCATGCCTTTTGATAAAGAAATAACAATGACATGATCATAATGATTTGCAACACGTTCGATTTTTTCTTTGATGAGTGCTGGTGTTGGATAGGATGTTTTTGGGTAGGACTTTAAATGCTTTAAGCGATGATAGAAGTCATTCGAATCAAGGCAGTATCTATCTAATAATTGATGCTCATCCAGTTGAATATTAAGAGAAACTTGATGAATTTGGTATTCATCAAGCAAGGACTGTGGAAGGTCGGCACTTGAGTCCGTCAATAATGCTATCGAGTCTCGCCGGTCATGATGTATTTGAAATTGCCTGAGCATGTCATCAATTTTAGGATACTGCACGATGAAATCATTCATCAAGAGCGTGAATAATTTAGGCGGTTCATTGGTATGCACGTGGAAGTGGCAAAGACGCTCATTGCTAGAAATTAACGCACAATCACCGTGTGCTTTAAGCAAAGTTGTTAGTTTTGTGGTATCAATAGACGGTGCTTTGATAACGGCTTCCGTACAATAACGATATTTTGGCATTTCGTGTGATGGTGTGGCTGAGTGACCAATGTTCACGTGCAGAGTATTCTCATCGACAAGATGTTCTTTTTCTGTACATTGTAGGGAGGAACTAAATCCTGTTATAAAATGATAGAACCCTAACGCACCCGCATCTACTAGATTCATTTCTTTCAAAATAGAAAGCGTCGAGGCGGTTTTCTGCACTTCTTTTTCTAGCAACGGTAATAGCTTAGGCAGCGCGATATCCAAACAATCAGAATCAACTTGATCCCTTGTTAAAAAAGCCCATGCTTCAATCAGTGTTAACAAGGTACCATCCACTGGGTCAGGTATGGCGGAGCGTACTTGATGAGCCGATTGTATCAATAAGCGTGAAAAGCTATCTATTGTTAAATGCTGCTCAGTCGAGATTGCTTCAGCCCAAGCATTAAAAAATTGCGAGAAAATAACGCCTGAGTTGCCTCGCGCACCTAAAATACTCGCATCAGCAATCGAATTCATGGTTAATTTTAATGTCGCATGAACAGCGGAAAATTTGATAATGGCATTTGCAGTTGACGCCATGTTATCACCGGTATCACCGTCAGCAACAGGAAAAACGTTGATCTGATTCAAAAATTCCTTTTGGTCTATCAGCGATTGACAACCCACAAGAATAGCCTGATGGAGTTGTTCTTTATTCAGCTCAGGGAATGGCATTTTTCACCCATTTTATAATGTTTTGCAAATAGGGTCTCGAATTTCCTTAATATTATTATCAATGGTTTTACAAATGTTATCCAAGGGTAAATGGCTTAAGTTTTTTTCAGAAAATGGATTTTGTAATTCGATACCGATCTGATCGAGTGAAAAAAGCGCATAAGAGACGATGCCAGCGATTAACGGGCTGATAAATAGAGAAACGTTTGCTAACGCAAAGGGTAGCATTAATAAAAAAATTAAAATAAAGCGCCTTGATTTGACAGCCATAACAAAAGGCATCGGCGTTTTTAAAATCCGCTCACATGCGCCTTGAGCGTCAATAATATGTTCTATGTGTTCTTGTGCATGAAGGAATGCGAAGGAATCAAGACCATGAGTATTCCGTGCAATTTGCAGCTCTTGTGCAATCATGGAAGCGAGCATAATTGGACGATGGTTTGACTCATTTAACTGCTTAATATTTTCTATATCAATAAGATGACAGAGGTATTGCAAATGCTTATGTTCTCTTAAATTATCTTTCATCATGTAAGGCAAGGCCGAAATCATATTGGTGATTTTAAATATCCAATCCTGCGCCCCTTGATTGGTGTAATTAACTAAAATAATAGTCAGGTTCCTGCATTGATTAACAACATTACCCCATAGTTTTCTTGCCTCCCACCATCGGTCGTAGCCTGCATTGACTCTAAAGACAAGGATTAGGCCCATGATTAACCCGCCATATTCAAAAGGGCCAATCGGTAAAACAGCCAATGGGAATAAATAACACAGGTAAGACACTAAACCCGTGTATATAATCATAAAGCTTACTTTTTTCATGACCTTTGGTGTGATAGATCCTTTCAATGCCAAGGCGCTTTTTAAAAAGTTTTCATATTCTGGCTGATTTTGTAAGCTATCATTTTGATTCATATTTTGTTTTACTCGATGATTGGAATTGCTTTATTTTCGTTTATTTATCGCCTTGGTTTTAGAGCGTTTACTCTCTAAAACCGAGTGTCCAAAAAGTCGGGGGATAGAGCAGATAATCTCTTACCGCTTCCGCTCGTAAGATACCGTTGTCAAAATTTCAAAAATAGCGTATTGAACGTATGACCGGCTCATTGAAAGGTCAGTGTCGATTTTTGATTAATTTGTTCATCTCCTTATAAATCAAACTGCACGCCTACAGTACCCATATTGTAACACTGAGACCCTATCTTTACCTCCCAATTGGTAGTAGCAACATGAGATGAATAGATTGAGTCCGTATACTGCTGTAAAGTTTTATAATCGAGACAAGCTCAAAAATAGAACAGCTTTATAGAAGGGTTGTTTACTCGGTTATGAAAGGCTATTGCAAGAGCCATCCACATTATCCAAACTATTGGTGTTGAATCAAT
>CAMBDN010000035.1 GCA_945865355.1 Legionella genomosp. 1 | reverse complement strand
TGTGCATAATGTCGATTCGCTGATTCATATTCAACGTGTGCTGTTGAAATAGTGATTCCACGCTCACGCTCTTCTGGCGCCGCGTCAATTTGATCGTACGCCTTAGCAGTACCACCATACTTCTTAGCCATAATTGTCGTAATCGCTGCTGTTAACGTTGTCTTTCCATGGTCAACGTGACCAATTGTGCCTACGTTTACGTGTGGCTTTTTACGCTCAAATTTTTCCTTCGCCATTTCATTACCTCATTAACTTTTATTGTTTCTTAATGATCGCTTCAGCAATATTTGCTGGAGCTTCTGCATACTTTTCAAATTCCATTGTATATGTCGCACGACCCTGGGTAGCCGACCGTAAATCTGTAGAGTATCCAAACATTTCCGCTAGTGGTACCTCAGCACGAATAACACGTCCAGCAGGTGACTCATCCATACCTTGTAACATCCCTCTTCGGCGACTTAGGTCACCCATTACATCACCCATGTAATCTTCAGGGGTTACTACCTCAACACTCATCACAGGCTCTAACAACACAGGCTTAGCCCTTTGTGCCCCTTGTTTGAAGCATTGCGACCCAGCGATTTTAAAGGCCATTTCACTAGAATCAACCTCATGAAAAGAGCCATCAAACAGGGTTACCTTCACATCTACAACAGGGTATCCTGCAATAACACCATTTTGCATTTGTTCTTGAACACCCTTGTCAACAGCAGGGATATATTCTTTAGGAATTGATCCGCCAACAATTGCATTTACGAACTCATAACCTGTACCACGTGGTTGCGGTTCAATTTTCAGCCATACGTGACCATATTGACCTCGACCACCAGACTGACGAACAAATTTACCTTCTTGCTCAACAGGAGCTTTCAATGACTCTCGATAAGCAACCTGCGGCTTACCTACATTTGCTTCCACCAAAAACTCACGGCGCATTCGATCTACGATGATTTCTAGGTGAAGCTCTCCCATCCCTTCAATAATTGTTTGCCCAGATTCTTCATCTGTATGCACACGAAAGGAAGGATCCTCTTGAGCCAATTTACCCAAAGCAACAGACATTTTTTCTTGATCTGCCTTCGTTCTAGGTTCTACAGCTACTGCAATAACAGGATCAGGGAAGTCCATACGTTCAAGTGTGATAATTTGATCAACATCACACAATGTATCTCCTGTTGTCACTGTCTTTAAACCTACTGCAGCTGCAATATCCCCAGCATGTACTTCTTTAATTTCTTCACGTGAATTGGCATGCATTTGTAAAAGACGTCCAATACGTTCTTTTTTCCCCTTCACAGGATTATAAACACTATCACCACACTTTAATGTGCCAGAGTAAGTGCGAAAATAAGTTAGTGTACCAACAAATGGATCCGTAGCTATTTTGAAAGCCAAGGCTGAAAACGGTTCATCATATGCCGTCTTCCTGTGTGCCTCTTCACCATCCTCATCGGTACCTTTAACCGGTGGAATATCTAGTGGTGATGGCAAATAATCAACAACTCCATCTAGTACCGCTTGCACACCCTTATTTTTAAAAGCAGAACCACAAAACACTGGAACAATTTCATTGTTTACTGTACGCGTTCTTAATGCCTCTTTAATGTCCATTTCAGTAAAAGGCTTGCCTTCAAGATATTTATCCATTAGACCTTCGGACACTTCCGCAGCCGCTTCAATAATTTGACCACGTAACTCTTCACATTGAGAGAGCATCTCAGCAGGGACATCCTGATATTCAAATGTCATTCCCTTGCTTTCTTCATCCCAATAAATAGCCTTCATTTTAATTAGGTCAACAACACCTTTATACGTTTCCTCTGCGCCAATAGGCAATTGGAGGATAACAGGTGTTGAGCCAAGTCTTTGCTTAATTTGCTCGACTACTCTGAGAAAATCAGCCCCCATACGGTCCATTTTATTAACAAATACGATACGAGGAACACCATACCTGTGCGCTTGTCGCCATACTGTTTCTGATTGCGGCTCAACACCGGAAACAGAATCGAATACTACTACCGCACCATCTAACACACGCAACGATCTTTCTACTTCAATCATGAAGTCAACATGGCCTGGGGTATCAATTATATTGATACGGTGACGCTCATACTGCCTGTCCATGCCAGACCAGTAGCATGTTGTTGCTGCTGAAGTTATGGTAATGCCGCGCTCTTGCTCTTGGACCATCCAGTCCATAGTAGCTGCGCCATCGTGTACTTCACCAATCTTATGGGACGTGCCAGTGTAAAACAAAACTCGTTCTGTAGTCGTTGTTTTCCCTGCATCAACATGAGCAACAATTCCGATATTTCGGTATAGCTCCAGTGGTGTAGTTGACACGTCCAATTCCTCTCTCTAATTCCATCTAAAATGCGCAAACGCCTGGTTAGCTTTTGCCATTTTATGTGTTTCTTCACGTTTCTTTACTGCAGAGCCCTTGCTATCAAACGCATCAGCTAGTTCACCCGCTAAGCGCAACATCATTCCTTTCTCACCACGAGATCGGGATGCTTGTACGATCCAACGCATACCTAGAGCAATGCTACGATCCGTTCGTACTTCTACGGGGACCTGATAGGTGGCACCACCTACACGTCGCGAGCGCACTTCTACAGATGGACGAACGTTGTCTAAAGCTTGTTCAAAATAACGCAGTACACCGGTTGATCCGCTTCCACCAGCTGCTTCACCGTCATCATCTGATTTTTTTACTTTCTTCAGACGCTCATCGAGAACAGCAAGCGCACCGTAAATGATTTTCTCAGCAGTAGATTTTTTACCACTGACCATCAATACGTTAATAAACTTCGCCAATAATTCACTATGATGCTTGGGATCTGGCAAAATTTCTCTTTTGGGGACTTCTCTTCTTCTTGGCATATCTAGTTCCTACACTCAGGTTATTTCTTGTCTTTCGGCTTTTTCGTACCGTACTTAGAACGACCTTGCTTACGATCATTTACACCAGAGGTGTCCAAACTTCCACGTACCGTATGGTAGCGCACACCAGGTAAGTCTTTAACACGACCACCACGGATTAGCACCACGGAGTGTTCCTGTAGGTTATGGCCTTCACCACCAATGTATGAAGATACTTCAAACCCATTTGTTAAACGAACACGTGCAACCTTACGCATAGCTGAGTTAGGCTTCTTTGGTGTTGTTGTATACACACGCGTACACACCCCACGACGTTGTGGGCAAGACTCAAGTGCTGGGACATTACTTTTTCTTTTGGCGTCCACGCGAGGCTTTCTTACTAACTGATTAATAGTAGCCATTTATTGTTAACTCCGAACTTTAGCTTAAAATTATTTCGTATGCATAAGGAGGCCGGATTCTATATATGTCCGGCCTATTTGTCAACCTAGTGATCGCGATTATCCGCATTTAGTGCTTCACTTAATGCGTGCTCGGCGTCACTTGCTGTTACCATATGCGTATTATTTTCACCATTTGCGGCTCTCGCGCGCTTTGCCTTACGATTTTGATGATAGGTATAACCCGTTCCAGCAGGAATGAGTCGACCAACCATCACATTCTCCTTTAAGCCCCGTAAATCATCGATTTTACCGCTCACGGCTGCTTCTGTAAGCACTCGTGTTGTTTCCTGGAAGGACGCGGCAGATATAAATGATTCCGTAGCCAGGGAGGCCTTTGTAATCCCTAAGAGGATAGGAATGCCCTGTGCTCCAATTTTTCCGTCTGCACTTAACCTATCATTTTCTTGGAGCATAGCCGTTTCTTCAATTTGCTCACCGACTAGGAATTTAGAGTCTCCAGAAAACGTAATGGTTCGTTTACGCAACATTTGGCGAACAATCGTCTCAATGTGTTTATCGTTTATTTTTACCCCTTGTAAACGGTAAACATCTTGAACTTCATTTACGATATAATTTGCCAAAGCACCAACACCCAGGAGACGTAAAATATCATGTGGATTTGGTGGGCCATCAGCTACAGTTTCACCACGCTGAACATGCTCTCCTTCAAACACTGATATGTGTCTCCATTTAGGAATTAATTCTTCATGCGCTCTATTTTCCGACTCAGTAATGATCAGTCGTCGTTTGCCTTTTGTTTCCTTACCAAAGTTAATCACACCAGATACCTCTGCCATTACAGCTGAGTCCTTTGGTTTTCTTGCTTCAAACAAGTCGGCTACTCGAGGAAGACCACCGGTAATATCTCGTGTTTTAGAGCGTTCTTGTGGAATACGGGCAATAACATCACCAACACCGACTGGATTGCCATCCTCAAAATTAATGATAGCATCAACCGGCAGGTAGTATTGGGCAGGAACATTCGTTCCTGCCAGGAAAATATCCTCACCTTGATCCGAAACTAATTTAACCATTGGACGCATATCTCGTCCAACAGCGCTACGTTGCTTAGCATCGATCACTACAATATTGCTTAAACCCGTCAGTTCATCCGTTTGACGATTCATTGTCAAACCTTCAACAAGATCAACGAACTTCAATTTACCGCTCACTTCAGATATAACTGGATGAGTATGCGGATCCCATGTTGCAATAACCTGTCCTGCTTCAACATGTGAATTATCATGTACAGAGATGACTGCACCATATGGCAATTTATAACGTTCGCGCTCACGACCAAATTCATCAGCAATCGTAACTTCACCCGATCGGGAAACCGCTACAAGATTACTATTCTCATGAGTCACTGTCTTAATGTTATGTAAACGAATAACACCTTTATTTTTAATTTGAATGTTATTAGCAGCTGTGGCACGTGATGCAGCTCCTCCAATATGGAACGTACGCATCGTTAGCTGTGTACCGGGCTCACCAATTGATTGAGCTGCAATTATTCCAACAGCTTCACCAGTATTAACCAAATGTCCACGCGCCAAGTCACGACCATAGCAATATGCACAAAGACCAAAGCGAGTTTCACAAGCAATAGGTGAGCGAACTAGGACTTGATCGACCCCTAATTGCTCCAAATGGTCAACCCACTCCTCATCTAATAGCGTTCCTGCTTTTACGACGGGTTCATTTTGGTTGGGTATGTAGACATCGGTGGCTACCACACGACCAAGTACTCGCTCATGCAATGGCTCTACAATATCGCCACCCTCAATCAATGGTTGCATTAAAATGCCGTTTTCGGTACCACAGTCTAATTCTGTTATTACAACGTCTTGGGCCACATCGACCAGTCGTCTTGTTAAGTACCCTGAGTTGGCTGTTTTAAGCGCTGTATCTGCTAAACCCTTACGCGCTCCGTGAGTTGAAATAAAGTATTGGAATACATTCAGACCTTCTCGGAAATTTGCCGTAATAGGGGTTTCAATGATCGAACCGTCTGGTGCCGCCATCAAACCACGCATACCAGCCAACTGCCTAATCTGAGCCGCAGAACCCCGCGCACCAGAGTCAGCCATCATAAAGATTGGGTTGAAGGAATCTTGTCTTGTTTTTTTACCGTTCCTGTCAATAACTTCTTCAGTAGCAATTTTTGCCATCATCGACTTGGCTACCATTTCATTGGTACGCGACCAGATGTCGATTACTTTATTATATCGCTCACCGTTGGTTACTAACCCTGAACGGAATTGTGATTCAATCTCACGTACTTCATTATCAGCTTGCTCAATAATTGCTGGTTTATCATCAGGTATTTCCATGTCTTCAATACCAATCGAAGCACCTGCACGGGTTGCATATTTGAAGCCTGTGTACATCAGTTGGTCTGCAAAGATGACCGACTCTTTTAAACCAAAATTACGATAACAACTATCAAGAACCTTTGAAATAGCTTTCTTAGTCATTGCTTTGTTGATTTGCGAAAATGGCATACCCTTGGGCAATATATCGGAAAGTATTCCTCGTCCAACAGTTGTTTCCACCAATTCAAAACCAGCTTCTGGGTTTGCAGTATCTTTTGGCATGCGAATCTTAACTTTGGCATGAATATCTACGTAACCCGCATCATAAAAATTTAAAGCTTCCTGGGCGCAGCCAAATACCTTGCCCTCACCTAGGGCATTAATGCGTTCTCGTGTAAGATAATAAAGACCAAGTACAACGTCCTGGCTAGGTACAATAATTGGTTCACCGCTTGCTGGCGATAAAATATTGTTGGTAGACATCATTAACGAACGAGCTTCAAGCTGTGCTTCTATGGTTAATGGCACATGTACCGCCATTTGGTCACCATCAAAGTCCGCATTGTAGGCGGTACAAACCAATGGATGGAGTTGAATTGCCTTACCTTCGATAAGTAGGGGCTCAAACGCTTGAATACCTAACCGATGTAATGTTGGCGCACGATTCAATAAAATCGGATGCTCACGAATAACATCTTCTAAAATATCCCATACAACCGGTTCTTCACGCTCAACCATCTTCTTAGCTGCTTTAATTGTCGTAGCTAATCCACGGAACTCCAATTTACTGAATATAAATGGCTTAAATAATTCCAACGCCATTTTTTTTGGTAATCCGCATTGGTGGAGACGCAACGTAGGACCAACCACAATCACTGAACGACCTGAGTAATCAACCCGCTTACCGAGTAGATTTTTTCGAAAACGACCCTGCTTACCCTTAATCATGTCAGCTAGTGATTTTAGTGGGCGCTTATTTGTTCCTGTAATTGCCCTACCGCGTCGGCCGTTATCGAGCAGCGCATCAACTGATTCCTGCAACATTCTTTTTTCGTTTCTAACAATAATGTCAGGTGCATTTAGATCCAACAAGCGCTTCAGTCGATTGTTTCGATTAATAACTCGTCGATATAAGTCATTTAAATCAGATGTTGCGAAACGTCCCCCATCTAATGGGACCAATGGACGCAAATCAGGTGGGAGCACTGGCAACACATTCATAATCATCCATTCAGGCTTATTACCGGATTCATAGAATGCTTCAAGTAACTTAAGACGCTTTGTAATTTTTTTGATCTTTGTTTCAGAGTTTGTCGTTGGTAATTCTTCACGCAATGACTTGATTTCATGTTCCAAATCAATTTGGCGCAATAAATCACGAATTGCTTCAGCACCCATTCGTGCATCAAATTCGTCGCCATACTGCTCCATAGCTTCAAGATAAACTTCATCATTAAGTAACTGACCACGCTCCAACTCTGTCATCCCGGGGTCAACGACTACAAATGCTTCAAAATACAGAACACGTTCGATATCGCGTAAGGTCATGTCAAGCAGTAATCCGATCCGTGAAGGCAATGATTTCAAGAACCAAATATGAGCAACAGGACTCGCAAGCTCAATATGTCCCATCCGTTCACGTCTTACTTTTGCAAGTGCTAGCTCAACACCGCATTTTTCACAAATAACGCCTCTATGTTTCAAGCGTTTATATTTCCCACATAAGCATTCATAATCTTTAACAGGCCCAAACGTTTTGGCACAAAACAAGCCATCTCTCTCTGGTTTAAATGTACGATAATTAATGGTTTCTGGCTTTTTAACTTCACCATAGGACCATGAACGTATTAACTCAGGAGATGCCAATGCTATTTTAATCGCATCAAACTCATCGGATTGGCTTTGTTGTTTGAGCATGCCAAGCAAATCACTCATTACAGGTACTTTTTTCATCGGTTCGTTGCTTAGATTAGCCAAGTTAGTCTCCAAAAATGGTCAGTCGTAATGTTTAGTCGTGGTCCAGTTCAATATCAATCCCCAGTGCCCTAATTTCCTTCAACAACACGTTGAATGACTCAGGCATACCTGGATCCATACGATGGTCACCATCAACAATATTTTTGTATATCTTGGTTCGTCCTCCAACATCATCCGATTTAACCGTTAACATTTCCTGTAACGTATAAGCAGCGCCGTATGCCTCTAGTGCCCACACTTCCATTTCACCAAATCGTTGACCACCAAACTGCGCTTTACCACCTAAAGGTTGCTGTGTAACTAAACTATATGAGCCAGTAGAACGTGCGTGCATCTTGTCATCTACTAAATGGTTTAGTTTCAACATGTACATGTAACCAACGGTGACTGGATTATCAAATTTTCTACCCGTTCGTCCGTCAATTAGTGTTGTTTTTCCGTCTAACGGCAAGCCTGCTAATTGTAACATGGCTTTGATTTCTGCTTCATTCGCACCATCAAACACAGGTGTTGCCATCGGCACGCCTGCGCGTAAGTTATTTGCCAGAATCATGAACTCATCATCACTTAAACAATCTAAATTAACGCGTGTCTGACCATCATGATTATAAATTTTAAGTATATAATCCTTGAGCTCAGCCATTGTTCGCTTCGTATCTAGCATCTGAGCAATTCGATGTCCGAGTCCTTTAGCGGCTAGGCCTAAGTGAGTTTCAAGTACTTGACCAATGTTCATCCGCGACGGGACGCCCAAAGGATTAAGGACGATATCTACTGGTGTACCATCTTCCATATAGGGCATATCTTCCATCGGTACAACGATAGAAATAACACCCTTGTTTCCATGGCGTCCGGCCATTTTATCACCGGGCTGGATTCGCCGTTTGACAGCAAGGTAGACTTTAACAATTTTCAACACACCTGGTGCAAGATCATCACCCTGAATAATTTTCTTCTTGCTATCGCTGAACCGCTTTTCCATTTCTTTAGCAAGTAATTCCAATTGCTTAGATGATTGTTCCAACTGTTGGCTGGTTAAATCGTCATCCATTCTGATATCAAACCATTTCTCACGATTCGTTTTATCAAGGTACTCAGCTGTCACCTTGGAGCCAGGCTTTAAGCTTCCTGGACCTCCGGTGGCCTTTTTATCTAAAAGTAAACTATAAACACGTTGATAAATATCTTCTTCTCGAATACGACGCTCATCAATCAAGTCTTTACGAACACGAGCAAGATGTTCTTCTTCAATACTCTTGGCTCTTGCATCCTTTTCTAAGCCATCACGAGTGAAAACTTGAACATCGATAATTGTGCCGTTCATACCGGATGGTACGCGTAGAGAGGAGTCCTTCACATCGGATGCCTTTTCACCAAAGATAGCGCGCAATAGTTTTTCTTCTGGCGTTAATTGCGTTTCACCTTTTGGAGTGACCTTGCCGACTAATATATCTCCAGCACCTACCTCAGCACCAATATATACAACACCTGACTCATCTAAGCTTGCGAGAGCGGATTCCCCAACATTCGGGATATCAGCAGTAATCTCTTCTGTACCCAATTTTGTATCGCGAGCAATGCAAGTCAGCTCTTCAATATGAATTGTAGTAAAACGGTCCTCTTGTACAATCCGCTCTGATATAAGGATCGAATCCTCAAAGTTGTACCCATTCCACGGCATGAAAGCGACTAAAAGATTTTGTCCTAAAGCGAGCTCACCCATATCTGTACAAGGACCATCAGCCAATATATCTCCACGATTAATACGATCGCCCGTTGCAACGATTGGAATCTGATTAATACAGGTATCTTGGTTCGAACGAAAATATTTAGTCAGGTTGTAAATATCAACACCTGTCTCACCGGCAGTCGTCTCATTATCATTTACTCGAACGACGATACGCGAGGCATCGACCAAATCAATAACTCCACCACGTCGCGCAACAACTGAAACACCCGAATCAGATGCAACCGTTCGCTCCATACCTGTTCCAACTAATGGCTTCTCTGCACGCAATGTTGGTACAGCTTGTCGCTGCATGTTTGAACCCATCAGTGCTCTGTTTGCATCATCATGTTCCAAGAAAGGAATCAATGACGCAGCAACAGAAACAATCTGTTTGGGCGACACATCCATATAATTGATTTTATCGGGTGTCGTTAATGAAAACTCATTTTGATGTCGGCATGGTACCAAATCAGCAGTGATATTTCCTTTCTTGTCCACAGCAACACTAGACTGCGCGATGTATTGATCAACTTCTTCTATAGCTGATAAGTACTCAATATCATCGGTTACTCTACCATCAATTACTTTTCTACATGGTGTTTCAATAAAACCATAGTCATTTGTTCGAGCATAGACTGACAAAGAGTTAATCAATCCAATGTTTGGTCCTTCAGGCGTTTCAATAGGGCACACTCGTCCATAGTGTGTTGTATGCACGTCACGAACCTCAAAACCTGCTCTCTCACGTGTTAGACCACCTGGTCCTAATGCAGATACACGTCGTTTATGCGTAACGCCAGATAATGGATTTACTTGATCCATAAATTGAGACAATTGACTAGAACCAAAAAACTCCTTTACTGCAGCTGAAACTGGTTTTGCATTGATCAAATCCTGCGGCATTAAATTATCTGACTCAGCCAAACTTAACCGCTCTTTAACGGCTCGTTCAACACGTACTAACCCAACTCGGAATTGGTTTTCAGCCATTTCACCTACGCTACGTACTCGTCGGTTACCAAGATGATCAATATCATCGACCATACCAATACCATTACGTATATCGATCAAGGTTTTGATAACAGCAAGGATATCTTCTTTCGTTAATGTACCAGGGCCTTCATCATCTTTACGTCCAACACGACGGTTAAATTTCATTCTGCCTACAGCGGAAAGATCATAACGCTCTTCAGTAAAAAATAGATTCTTAAATAGCGCTTCAGCAGCTTCTTTTGTCGGTGGTTCGCCAGGTCGCATCATTCTATAAATTTCAACAAGTGCTTCAAGCTGGCTAGATGTTGGATCAATTTTAAGCGTATCAGATATGTATGAACCATGATCCAAATCATTTGTATAGATCATTTCAAAATTGTGTATACCATGATCAGCTAAACCGTCCAGCAACTCACTGGTAACTTCATCATTAGCCAATGCCAAAGATTCACCAGTCGATGTATCAATTAAATTTTTAGCGAACATCTTACCAATAAGGTAATCACGAGGAACGATTAATTCCTTCATGTTCTCTTTTTCCATCATTTTGATGTGTCGTGTGGTGATCCGGCGCCCTTGTTCGACAATAATTTCACCCGTTCCTGGAACCATAATATCAAAAGATGCAATTTCACCACGCAACCGCGTAGGAATAAGATCGATATGGAATTCACCATTCTTAAGATGACATGCAGTAGACTCAAAGAACTCAGAAAGAATACTCTCTGTGTCATAACCTAATGATCGTAACAAGATAGTAATTGGCAATTTGCGACGACGGTCAATACGCGCAAAAACACAATCCTTAGGATCAAATTCAAAATCTAACCATGAACCACGATATGGAATAATTCGAGCAGAATATAATAATTTACCAGAAGAGTGCGTCTTACCCCTGTCGTGCTCAAAAATAACACCAGGAGAGCGATGTAACTGTGATACAACAACACGCTCAGTACCATTGATAACGAAGGTACCTACATCAGTCATCAGTGGGATTTCACCCATAAATACATCTTGCTCACGAATGTCTTTGATTGGCTTCTGGTCACCGGGAGCTTCTTTGTCGAGAACAACCAAGCGAATTTTAACCCTTAGTGGTGCTGAATAAGTTAGACCCCTTAGTTTACACTCTCGGACATCAAATGCAGGCTCTCCTAAGGTATAGCTGACATATTCTAGCCTAGCATTACCCGAAAAACTTTGTATTGGAAACACCGAAACAAAGGCAGAATGTAGGCCTGTTGTTTTATGACTGTCACCAACTATGTCAGTGTGTAAAAAATCTCTATATGATTTAAGCTGAATCTCTAGCAAATTCGGTATTGCCATTTTTTCAGTCTGTCTACCAAAGCTCTTGCGAAATCGTTTTTTCTCAGCATGTGAATATTGAGGGTTAGCAACTGCTTCGGCCATGGTGGTTCCTCTATAAATTATTAATCAGCAAACAAGTAAACCCAGCCATGAAAACATGGCTGGGTCGTAAAACACAAATTGTAGAAATTACTTAATATCTACAGCAGCGCCAGCTTCTTCAAGCTGTTTCTTAATATCAGCAGCTTCTGCTTTAGAAACAGCTTCTTTTACTGTAGATGGTGCACCTTCAACTAGATCTTTAGCTTCTTTCAAACCAAGACCAGTGATTGTACGTACAGCTTTAATAACACCAACTTTATTTTCGCCAAAGCTTGTCATTACAACATCAAATTCCGTTTTCTCTTCAGCAGCAGCAGCGGCAGCTGCTGGAGCAGCAACTGCTACAGCAGCAGCGGCAGCAGATACATTGAATTTTTCTTCCATTGCTTCGATTAACTCTACAACTTCCATAACACTCATCTTAGAGATAGTTTCTAAGATGTCATTTTTTGATACAGCCATTTCTAGCTCCTAAGTTAAAATTTAATAATGATTATGTGATTAGTTTGCTTTTTGATCTTTGATTGCCGCAATTGTTCTGACTAACTTGGTATGAGGTTGAACAAGCGTACGAACGAATTTCTCGATCGGCGCCTTCATCACATACATTAGCTTAGCGATAGCTTCATCTTTTGTAGGTAAGCTAGCAATGGCATCGAGTTGATCTACGCCATACACTTTACCACCGACAGCCAGTGCCTTAATATCTAGCTTTTCAAAGGATTTAGTAAAACCCTTTAATAGCCTAGCTGCGTCACCTGGTGATTCTAAAGATAATGCTACAAACAAAGGACCAACTAAAAGGTCATTTAAACAAGCAAATTCCGTTTTCTCAAATGCTCTACGAGTAAGTGTGTTACGTACAACTCGCAGGTATACTCCTGACTTACGAGCTTGCGCACGTAGTTGAGTCATTTGATTAACAGTTAGACCACGATAATCAGCAACAACTGCTGAAATAGCCTTGGAAGCAACAGCGGTTACCTCGTCAACAACGGCTTTTTTTCCAGCTAAAGTTAATGTCACGTTACTGACCTCCTAAGTTACTCAAATCACAGGGATTTGAGTGTTATGGTGTCCCCGCCTCGAAAATAGATCAGAGCCGGTTCACCGTCTGCGCAGGACATTAAGCCGAAGCACCTGCGGTCTTCGACGGCATTGAACCAAAGTCGATGCCGTGAAAGCTTTTAAAATGGGTAATTATATTACACGGGAATGGATGCAGGATCAATAGGTAAACCTGGACCCATCGTTGTAGATAACGTTATTTTCTTTAGATATATCCCTTTAGATGCTGCGGGCTTTGCTTTTTTCAGATCCACTAGCAGTGCTGCCACATTTTCAACGATATCGTCAGCAGAGAAATCAATCTTTCCTACTGAACAATGAATAATACCGTTCTTATCTGTACGATACCGGACCTGACCTGACTTAGCATCTTTTACTGCGGCCTCAACGTTCATAGTAACTGTGCCAACTTTAGGATTTGGCATCAAGCCTCTTGGTCCAAGAATTTGACCTAGTTGACCTACGATTCGCATCGCATCAGGGGTCGCTATCACCACATCAAAGTTCATTTCTCCACTTTTGATCTGATCTGCCAAATCTTCAAAACCAACTAAATCAGCACCTGCATTCTTTGCTTTAGTTGCGTTATCACCTTGTGCAAACACAGCAACGCGAACGACCTTACCTGTCCCTTTGGGAAGGTTGGTTGATGAACGGACAACTTGATCTGACTTACGTGGGTCAACGCCAAGATTTACACAGATATCGACGCCCTCATTGAATTTTATACTTGCAAATTCTTTTAAAAAGGCAACTGCATCAACTGCCTTGTACAACTGACCTGGCACTATTTTATCTCGGATTTTTTTTTGCTTCTTGGTTAATTTAGACATTATTTAGACCCTTCCTCTAAACCTTCAACATCAATACCCATGCTACGTGCTGTACCAGCAATGCTACGTACTGCGGCGTCCAAACTTCCTGCAGTTAAGTCAGGTTCTTTGGTCTTAGCTATCGTCTCTAACTGAGCACGTTGAAGTGTTGCTACCTTCTTAGTATTAGGTGTACCACTACCACTTTGAATTCCAGCTGCTTTTTTCAGTAATACTGACGCTGGAGGTGTTTTGGTAACAAAGGTAAAGCTGCGATCACTGTACACAGTAATTACAACTGGGGTCGGCAAACCTTGTTCCATGGATTGTGTTGCCGCATTAAATGCCTTACAAAATTCCATGATGTTAACACCACGCTGGCCTAGTGCTGGACCTACTGGTGGACTTGGATTTGCTTTTCCTGCTGGAATTTGCAGTTTAATATATGCTTCTACTTTTTTAGCCATTATGACTCCTCTTTTGGGTATAACGCTTTTTCATTACTCGGATATAAAAGGAGTGATTACTTAAGCTTCCCGGTTACTTACATTTACAACAAAAAAAAGTAATAAAATGCAAATGCCTGACTACATAAAGCCAGGCATTTGCATTTTATTTATAGTTCATCAGACTAGCTGATAGCTATATACTAGTTTGAACAGGATCAACGCTAATATCTAAGTTTTCTCTACTTGGCTGAACTCTAATTCAACTGGGGTTGAACGACCAAAAATTAATACAGCTACTCTTAATCGGCTTTTTTCATAATTCACTTCTTCAACAACACCATTAAAATCAACAAATGGTCCATCTTTTACTCGGACAACTTCACCGGGTTCAAATAATATTTTTGGCCTTGGCTTTGTTACGCCATCTTCGACACGCTGCATAATTGCACGTGCTTCCTTTTCAGATATAGGTGTTGGTGTCTGGCTGGTTCCACCGATAAAACCCAAAACCCTAGGTATTGCCCTAACCATATGCCATGTTTCATCATCCATAACCATGCAGACGAGCACATAACCAGGGAAAAACTTTCTTGTACTCTTACGCTTTTGTCCTGCCCGCATTTCTACAACTTCCTCTGCAGGGACAACAACTTCGCCAATTCTATCTTCAAGATGGTGGTGTTCTGCTCGTGATTTTATTTCGCGCATAACGAAATTTTCGTATCCTGAATATGCATGTACAACATACCACTGTTTGGATTTTTGCTCGTCCACCGTAATATCAACCTAAGTGTGTTATTTTACCGATAGTCCACAGCATACCTGAATCAATCCCCCAAAGGACAAATCCGGTTACTGCAACCATAACCATTACTATTGATGTGGTCTGTATTGTCTCTTGCCTTGAAGGCCAAACAACTTTTTGCAACTCAATTTTCGCTTCTTTTGCAAACGAATAGACTTGTTGTCCCTGCGATGTAAAAAAACTCAAACCTAGTGTACACACCAACCAACCTATCCACACTAATGCCTTGATAGGCCCAGTAATATTAAAATAGTATGTCACAAAGAAAGCAAGTATCGTTAGTGTAGCGACAGCTAACCATGACATTAGTTCATAAAATTTCATACTAGAACCACACTTTGTGTAATTTTCATCGTTTCAAGTAGTTGGCAGGCCAGGAGGGAATCGAACCCCCAACCTGCGGTTTTGGAGACCGCCACTCTGCCAATTGAGCTACTGGCCTGTACATCTGAAGCGGGAGCTAGTAGCCTAACTCCCGGTCCTTTATTTTTTTATTACTCAATAATCTTAGCAACAACACCGGCACCGACTGTTCGGCCACCTTCCCGTATAGCAAAACGCAAGCCTTCAACCATCGCGATAGGTGCATGCAGATTAATGACCATTTGTACGTTATCCCCTGGCATAACCATTTCTATAC
>CAMBDN010000034.1 GCA_945865355.1 Legionella genomosp. 1 | reverse complement strand
ATAATTGCAATAATCAGCTGCGAAATAGGCACTCGGTCTGTGATTACCGCTACGACCAACGCCACCAAAAGGGAGGTTCCCTGCGGCTCCGGTGGTTGGTCTGTTCCAGTTAATCAAGCCAGCCCGGATCGTGTGATAAAACCGTTCGTAGCGTTGCGGATCATCGCTTAATAAGCCGGCCGCCAAACCATAACGTGTTTGATTTGCTAGCGTTAGTGCCTGTTCAAATTGATGATAACGGTAGACTTGTACAAACGGTGCGAAAATTTCCTCATCCGTTGGGTGATTGGCATGCGTCATGTCAATAATCCCAGGTGTCAGTAAGCCAGTATTGTCCACAAGCAATGACATAGCTAGCAATGAATGACCACCCATTTTTTGCAATGATTGTTGAGCTTCTAAATGAGATAGAGCGTGGTCATGGCTGATTACCGGTCCCATAAAAGGTTCTGGAATGCTATCGTATTTGCTAACCCGCAATTTTTTGCTTGCTGCAATGAATTGTTCAAGGAATAGATCACCAACAACAGTATCCGCAATGAACAAACGTCTTGCACAGGTGCAGCGTTGTCCTGCAGTGATGAAGGATGAAAGTAGGGTATGGTATACGGCAGCAGGTATATTTTTTACAGTGTCAATAATTAATGGATTATTTCCACCCATTTCTAAGGCTAGAATAATCTCCGGTCTATCGCTAAAGAACTGGTTGATTTGTTGGCCTGTACGGTAGCTTCCTGTGAAATAGACGCCTTGTATATCTTGTTTTAGTAACAACTTAGCGCATTCAGCACCACCTTGAACACAATTAAGAACACCGGCTGGAAGGCCACTTTCGTGCCAACATTGCATCATCAATTCAGCTACCGCAGGCGTTAGCTCACTGGGTTTATACACAACAGTATTTCCGGCGAGTAGTGCGGGTACAATGTGTCCATTGCTTAAGTGTGCAGGGAAATTAAATGGACCTAGTACGGCTACAACGCCATGTGGCTTATAGCGAAGATGGCTAGTGGCGTCCGTAGTGCTTTGCTGATGCTCTGATCGACGTTCTTGGTGGGCGCGGATGGAAAGCTCCACTTTAGCAATGACGGCACTGATCTCTGTTGCGGCTTCCCATAATGGTTTTCCTGCTTCATCAGCTATCAATTGTGTGAGTTCTTGCCGGCGTTGTTCAACCTGATTGCTAAATTTTTGCAAATAATTAGCACGGGTTGAAAAATCAAGCGTCGCCCATTTAACCAACGATTGTTGTGCTGCCTCATAGGCAGCGACAACCTCTTCTTCAGTAGCATGGGTTCCCTGCCACACGCGGTTTCCATCGGCCGGATTTATCGACGTGAGGGGACTTCCAAGTCCCTTTATCCAATGTCCATCTATATAGTGATGTCCAGTCGTATTATTTTGTTGGCCCTGTGTCATGAGGATCCTTTTTGCAAATAAACGCGTCAGCCATTAGGTGATATGCAATGGCGAAATGCGTACAACATCACCTGGTTTTATCTGTAGGATTTCTGCAGTTTTTTCATCGATGATGCAAGAGCATTGTTGCTCGTTGATAACAATTTGGCTCACCGTAGCGCGGAAGTCAAGTTGGGTATTAGCAATGATAAAGTGGTTGCTATCGACTTCATTAATAATATTTTTTACCGTCAGAAGTATGCTGCTAGAAACTGTTTTTATTTGATCACGAAGTGCTTCAATCGTAGGCCCTGCATCAAAAATATCAATGTAATTACTGTATCGAAAACCCTCTTGCAATAAAATTTTCATAGCGGGCATTGTCGATTGATGGGGTTGACCAATCACAGCCTGCGCCTCGGGACTTAATAATTTCACATAAATCGGATGTCTAGGCATTAAATCTGCGATAAATTGTTTATTGGTTGACAAGGTGAGTCGATCCGCTTCAGCAAACGTCATCTTGAAAAAGTGGTGTCCTATTTGTTCCCAAAAAGGGGAGTTACCCTCTTCGTCAGCAATCCCTCTCATGTCAGCGATAACATGCGATGCAAAGCGCTCAGGGTGATGAGCGATAAATAAGAAACGCGCCCTCGAAAGCAAGAGGCCATTGCTGTTATTCCGGTAGTTTGGATCTAAAAAAAGGGTACACATCTCACTGTGTCCCTGATTGTCATTAACAAGGCTCAATATTTCATAATCATTGCGGATGTTCAGCTCGCGACAAACTCTCGTCCGTTTGGACAGTTTATAGGAATAGAAGGGCTCATCATGTCCAATAGCCGCTTCAATCGCTGAGGTACCAACAATCCTGCGATTTTCAGTACATTCAAGCACAAACAGATAATATTCATACAACGGTGCGTCGACTGCTTTGTTAAATGAGGCAGTCGACCAACCGAGGCGTTTTTTGAGTAGGGTAATATCTTTAGGTAGCGTGGTTATGCCGATACCGCTATGCTCTGCTAAATGGTGTATGGCATCTAGATCCGATTCACGAGCGCTACGAAATAGCATCATTGTCATAGGCTTTTCCCTTCTTGTGCAAATTCCACCATTAACAATGCAGATAATGCAGCACGTTCAACCAGGCTATCCAGCAGAATAAATTCATTGCTGCTATGGATATCACCTCCACGAACCCCTAATGTATCGAGGACTGGTAATCCTGCGGCGGCAAGGTTATTTCCATCGCAGCAGCCACCACTATCTTGCCAGTCAATCATTAAGCCCAGCGTCTTACCAATTTGGTGCACTCGAGAAAATAATTGCTCTGTTGCCGTATTAACACGTTTAACCGGACGGCCAAAGCCGCCATGTATTGTTAGAGTATAATCTTTAGACGTCATTTTGGTAACAATAGTAGCGAGTTGTTCGCGCACCCATAATTCGTCACTGGGTTGGCTAATACGAACATCCAATTTGGTGACCGCCTTATCTGGAACGACATTCAGCGCTTCACCGCCTGAAATCAATCCAACATTGATAGTGACACCCTCACGCTGTCCATTTAGCGCATGAATGGCAGTGATGGCTTCAGCAAGAAAGCAAATAGCATTACGACCTTCATCGAAAGCACGTCCAGCATGGGCGGCTTTACCCGTCGCAATTAAAGTTATTTTTCCACTACCGCGGCGATTTTTAGCAAATGTTCCTTGTGCTGTCATGGTGGGTTCGTATACAAGCGCTGCTTGGTAATTTGCAGAGAGTTCTGCAAATAAAGGGCCAGAGGCCGGGGAGCCCATTTCTTCATCGGCATTGATCAAGACATCCCAACCTAACGTGGCTGCATATGGCGTACTTTCGAAAGCAGATAATGCATGTAGCATCACAACAAGACCACCTTTCATATCTGCCACGCCAGGACCATTGACACGATTATCATCGATGAATTTTAACTGCTGAAAGGGGTGATTCGAACTATAAACGGTATCCATGTGACCACTTAATAGAATTCGGTGTTTAATATGGGGTCGTTTGCGAAGAAAAAGCACATCTCCACAGTTTTGTTGGAGCTGATTCCCAGACATATCAATGGTTGAAATTGAGGGTAAAACACGCGATTCGATTGTATCTGTTAGGGGTGAGAATGCTTTACGAAGAGCATCATGCATCAAGCTCAACCCGGGTAAGTTATCAGAAGACGAGTTGATTTCACAAAATTGATGTAATTGCGCCACCATGGTCTGGTGGTTGGCGCGCAGGAATGGCATTAGGTTCGATGCAAATTTATCCATGGTTTGTTACTCAATTATTTTTCCAGTGTGGTTGCGAGCTCATTCCAACAAAATTCCCCGTGTTTCATCTATAGCTCAATTTATAGCTCCAGTTTAATTGTAAATAAAGTATATAATGGCATTTTTTTAAGGAGTGTGCATGCGAAATCTAGTTTTGCAAACTCACCCTCAATGGCATGAGATCCTTGTTTCAGCGCTTGAGATGATGGATGTAAACTATCTCGATACATTGCAAACAACAGATCAGTGGTTGCCAGGTATCAAATCGTTGTTTGCAGCATTTAGTTTGCCTCTTTCATCGACACGTTATATCTTGCTGGGAGAGTCACCTTATCCCAGAGCGCAGTCAGCGAATGGCTATGCATTTTGGGATGATTCAGTCCAGTCATTGTGGAGTACAACGGGCCTTAGCAAACAAGTAAATCGTGCGACGTCACTGCGTAATTTCATTAAAATGTTATTATTTGCTCGTGGTGATTTGTCAGTTGATTTTTCCCAAAATGCTATTGCACTGCTTGATAAAAGCCAATACCTGCAAAATGCAGAACAGCTATTCTCAGCATTGATGAGTGAGGGATTTTTGTTGCTGAATGCCTCGCTTGTGTATAGCGAAAAAGAAGTTCCCTATCATGCACGCCAATGGCGGCCATTTATACATCATTTGTTAAATCAGATGGCAGCCTATGATTCGTCATTAAAGTTGGTATTGCTTGGACGAATTGCCGAGCAAGTACCTCAAACCAAGTTATTGCCTGGTCTTTTAGCCGAACACCCTTATAATATTAGTTTCATCACTAACCGTGATGTAGTGAATTTTTTTAAACCCATGGATCTTCTTGCTGCAAGGGGCAACAAATGAGCACAAAAACAACGGTGGATGAATTGGAGGTTGCGAAGTTTGCTCAACATTCTCTGCAATGGTGGGATACAGAAGGGCCTTTAAAAACACTACATGATATAAATCCGGCTCGTTTAGCGTTCATACAAAAGTATACTGAATTGACCGGTTGTCATGTTTTAGATGTGGGCTGTGGAGGGGGCGTTCTCTCGGAAGCGATGGCTTTTAAAGGCGCAATTGTTACTGGCTTAGATGTTGAGCCAGAGGCTATTCTAACCGCAAAAGCTCATGCTAAGGAGAGTAAGTTAAAAATCAAGTACGTATGTCAACCGATCGAAGCATTTAATACCCGCTCTTTTGATGTTGTTACGTGTATGGAAATGTTAGAACATGTGTTGGACCCACAACTGGTTATTGAGCACAGTGCTCGATTGCTAAAAACGGGTGGGTATTTATTTTTGTCGACGATTAATCGTACGTTACAAGCTTACGCAAGTGTTATTGTTGCTGCCGAATATGTTTTAGGTCTATTGCCTCGTCAAACGCATGATTATGAAAAATTTATCAAACCCAGTGAACTAGCTGCCATGGTTCGTTTAGCAGGCTTAGAAACCATTGGCATGGTCGGTATGGCCTATAATCCATTCACGCGAGAAGCCTCTCTGAATGATTCAATCAAGGCTAATTATTTGTTGGCCTGCAGGAAACAATAATTCACCACTTAGGGTAGAAGGCCGCAAATTTGTAATATGTCATTTGGATGTCTAGCAATATGGGCTGGGTGGTATTGTAAAAGGGCCTTTTCGGAATTGTACCCCCAGGTGACTGCTACAGATTTTATTTTATTTTTTGTTGCTGCCTCAATATCTCGTGTTTCATCGCAGATATAATAGGTCTTTGCGCTATCAATTTTATGGTTTTTAAGGGTTTTTTTTAAGATATATCGTTTTGAAAAATAATGTGATTCGGTATGAATGAAATTAAAAAAATGCCGCATCTGTTGCGATTCCAGCCAAATCGATACATTCTCTACAGAATTAGAGCTGACAATTCCAAGAGAATATTGGGCGTTATAAAGTCCTTCTATGACTGGGCGAATGTGAGGCGCTGGCTCTAAATTAGGCATTTCCTTGCGTAAATGTTTTCTCATATGATGTATGAGTTTAGGTATTTTATAAATTGGAATTTTTAAAATTTTAAGCAGTTCTTTAGAGGTTAATTCCCGCATTGACTCGATGTCTACAATATCTAATTTTTGAAAGTGAAATTGTTCCGATAATAAAATTGCTTTTTCCATGACACAATCGAAGCTATCTACCAATGTCCCATCAAAATCAAATAATAAGTACATGGTTTATATTCCCGGAACAGTTTTTTTATCTGCATACCGTTGTTGAAACCGTTGGTGGGCATATTTGGCTTGTTCTTCAGTAACGACATCGACCTCGTTGCCATACAAATCGACTCGCGCGGCATCAGTTTTTTGGCAACTGAGGTAAGCGGGTGACGCGCTATAATAATTTAACCCTTCACGTAGGATTTTCTTGCTAAAAGGCGGTGATTCCAGCCGTTCGTAAAAATCGATGATATCATCAAAAATTCCAATTTTGAGCGGTTTAATTTGTTTCCCCTTTTTGAAAAAGGCAGCGGGGAAGTTTTCTATTAACCAATCGATGGTTAGTAATTTATTTCTTTTTGCAATATCGTGCTTCTGGTCCATGTTCGTACTCTATGAGCAGTTAAAACATAACTAAAGTACCATATCTACGTGGTGCTTTCAAAGCTTTACACAATTCTATACTTATTCCACTTAAAGTTACTGATGTCATTACCCTTGTTTGTTCAGCAGAGTAACTAATCGCTGGCGCGGTACTAAAAAACCACGGAGCCTAGGTCTCGTGACCACCTTTTTCTTAAATCAAGGCAAGAGATATCTCAATTTGTATCAAGAATATGTTTGTTAAACAGAAGTTTTTATGCGTAATTATTTTTAACCAATTGAATTATAAGGCTTTTGTTTTTCATGGCCATTGGGTGCTTAAACGGAAAATTCGCCAAGGTGGCTTGCATATGAGCATTTGTACTGCTAAATTTAACCATGACTTCTTAGGAAAAGAAGCCACCCAAAGGGATTTTGATTCAGACGGAACTGATGTTTATGGAAGAACGCAGGACTGATGTCCTGATTTGAAGACTGTGAAAAACCAGGGCCTTGGCCCTGGTTTTCTTATTTCGGCAGCCTTGTTTCTTATGCCACAGCGTAGCCAGTGTGTGACAGATAGTTTCTGTCGGGATAATAAGCAAATACCACTGAGCCACCTTTAATTGTATTAATGACTGGTTTAGCCAGTGTTTGAGCAATAGATGGGCAACCCCAACTACGCCCCGCACGCCCAGCTTTTTTGATAAAATCAGGTTCTACATACCAAGCACCATGAATAACTACGCGTCGATTGTAGGCATTATCGTTAAATCCCTTTTCTAATCCATGTAAATTCAATGAGTAGCCTTTAGAGCCCATGTAGGTGTCACGAGTTACAAACGTTCCCAAGCTTGTTGCTTTGCTTGATGGTTGGTTTGAAAAGTGATTGGGTGTGGTCATGCCTGAGTTTTGACCGTGAGCAACATATGTATTGTAGAGGAGTCGCTCTTTACGCACATCAAAAATCCACATGCGTTGTTTTGATGATGGTAGTGAATAATCAATTACTGTAAGAACCGGTTTTTTTACTGCTCCTTTAACAGATGCTTTTTGGTAAGCAGCAAGTGCTAGTTTGAGAACTTTTTTATTCAGCTGAGGCGCCTTTTGGCTTAAATGCTGAACTTCGGTATTAAGGTCAAACGCAGGACGTGCAGAAATCGCTGTGCCAGAGGTCATATTATTGGCCATTATAGCCACTGAAATTAGAGTTAGTAATGTATTCATAGTTCTCCGTTTTTCTCGTTAAATTACCTTAAGATAATTATTATCGCCTTGGGTGAAGGCATCCAAAGCTGGCTATTATATTGACAATTGAGTCAAAAGTAAAATGACAAGCAGTTTGATTGCTCATTGGGGGAGAATGTTAGTCAATTCAAGGTGTTGCGAAGCTATTGGCCAGTTGATATCGGAAATATAATATTCTAATTGATTGAAATTTATACCATTATTGGTTGCATTATAAATACAAATAGTTCAAAATAACATCAATTATTGCATATTTGATTCGATTTTTACCTGTTAAAAGTCATTTTTTGACACTAACGTTGCGGTTAATTCGCTAGAGATATAGCAATAGGGTTCATTTGATTTTAAATGACTGGGGTAACTCATCCGCAGCTCAGTTAGGGATTTTTTGGAGCCAATACGGGACCATTATTTAGTCGATCTTTCTCTACTTTCAGGATGACGGCGACCTAGGTATTTCATAAGTTTTGAAGCTAATAAAAGCGAAAGTGCTGAATTTAATTTGATTTAATAGTAAATTGAATTAATCTGCACCATTTTTACTTTATATAAAATGTTTACTGGAGGTCATATGCTTGATAGGCGCCCTTTAAAATTACCGCAAGGTTTACGTGCGGTGATCAATGAGGCATACCATGCGGTAGAGCTAGGAGTAATTACCTCCCTTATTGAAAATGCAGCCCTTGATGAAGGATTAAATAATGCTGTGCGCGTTCTTGCGACACGCTTGGTTGAGCAGGTTCGCTCTGAGCGAAAAAAAACGACAGGTATCGATTCGTTTCTGACTCAATTTTCCTTATCAAGTGATGAAGGTGTTGCTTTAATGTGCTTAGCCGAAGCTTTATTGCGCGTACCTGATAATGCTACCATTGATATTCTGATCAAGGACAAACTGGCTAAGGCGGATTGGAAGTCGCATCGAGGACAGAGCAGTTCATTTTTTGTAAATGCGACAACGTGGGCATTGATGTTAACCGGCAAGGTATTATCTCCGGGAAATGCTGAATCAGCTCTTGGTCAAGCGCTAATGAAGGTTGTAAATCGCAGCAGCGAGGGCGTGGTCCGTACGGCTGTTGATAAAGCGATGCGTATCATGAGCAAGCAATTTGTTATGGGCCGCACAATCAAAGAAGCACTGTCCCGGGCTAAGAAAAAAGAAGCGTTGGGCTATCGATACTCGTATGATATGTTGGGTGAGGCCGCATTGACGGAGGTTGATGCAGAGCGTTACCTTGCGGCGTATAGCCAAGCAATTGAAGCAATAGGCACTAAATCAGCATCTGGTATTGATGTGTTTCATCGACCCGGTATCTCTATTAAACTCTCAGCGTTACATCCACGTTATCAAGAAGCACAACATGAACGTGTGATCAACGAATTACCCACCAAATTACTAGCATTAGCCAAGTTGGCCAAAAAATTTGATATCGCACTGACCATCGATGCCGAAGAGTCGGAGCGATTGGATTTATCGCTTGATGTGATTGAGCAGGTATTTAATGATGATAGCCTTGATGGCTGGAACGGTTTTGGTCTGGCTATCCAGTCTTATCAAAAACGTGCCTTTTATTTACTCGATTGGGTTGCAGCACTAGCCAGGGGTAAAAAGCGCCGTATGATGGTGCGTTTGATTAAAGGAGCATACTGGGACAGTGAAATTAAGAAAGCTCAGATGCAAGGGCTTGGTGATTATCCCGTGTTTACTCGGAAGGTATTCACGGACGTATCCTTCCAAGCTTGCGCCAAAAAATTACTGACCATGACTGACGCTATTTACCCACAATTTGCGACACATAATGCTTATTCTGTTGCCATGATTTTAAATTTGGTAGGTGAGTATCGTGATTTCGAATTCCAATGTTTGCATGGAATGGGTAATGAGCTCTATGAGCAAATTGTGCCAGCGAGCCACTTTGGTATTCCTTGTCGCATTTATGCGCCTGTTGGCAGCCATGAGGATTTATTACCTTATTTGGTGCGGCGCTTATTAGAAAATGGTGCCAACTCATCGTTTGTAAATCGAATTATCGATGATAATGCACCCATCTCTGGGTTGGTTGAGGATCCCGTTAGCAAAGCACGTGAATTATTAGAAAAAATTAACGCTAATATTCCTTTACCATCATCAATATTTTTGCCTGAACGAATCAACTCATCGGGGGTAGACTTTACAGATCGAACGTATGTTGCTGAGTTACAAAAATATTTTTCGATGAATGATGCCTTTAAATGGCATGCTGCACCGATTATTGCAGGCAAGCAAGCGACGCATCAGAAAGCACGAGATATTACTTCCCCACAAGAGCCTGATCATGTGATTGGACAAGTTGTTGAGGCAACATCGGAGGATATTGATTGGGCTTTAGGCAAGGCAGAAGAAGCCTTCTTATCATGGAGTCAAATGCCTGTTTCAAATCGTTCTTTGCGTCTTCGGAAGTTTGCAGATCTCTTGGAAGCGAATATGACAACTCTAATTGCTATGGCGTGATTTGAAGCAGGTAAAACATGGCAAGACGGGGTTGCAGAGGTCAGAGAGGCCATTGATTTTTGTCGATACTATGCAACAATGGCTGAAAAGATGATGTTAACGCCCCGGCAACTCCATGGCTATACCGGTGAGTTGAATGAGTTGAGCTTGCATGCTCGTGGTATCGTGCTTTGTATCAGTCCATGGAACTTCCCGCTTGCTATTTTTACAGGCCAAGTTGTCGCAGCGCTGGCTACGGGCAATTGCGTTATTGCAAAACCCGCGCAACAAACCCCTTTAATAGCTCACTTTGCTGTTGAGTTGATGCTGAAAGCAGGTATTCCTTCAGGTGTTGTGCAATTGCTGCCTGGTGATGGTGTAACGATCGGCGCACAGTTAGTGGCTGATACGCGTATCAAGGCTGTTATTTTTACCGGATCAACCCAAACCGCTGCAGCAATTAACAAAAAACTAGCTACCCGTGGTGGCGAAATTATTCCATTGATTGCCGAAACAGGCGGTCAAAATGCGATGATTGTTGATTCATCTGCTTTGTTAGAGCAAGTTGTGGTGGATGTTATTAACTCTGCGTTTGGCAGCGCCGGCCAGCGATGCTCAGCATTAAGAGTGCTCTACGTGCAGCAAGACGTATATCCTCGTTTAGTTGAGTTGCTGAAAGGGGCTATGTCTGAACTCCGAGTCGGCGATCCACGTTGGTTAGCAACGGATGTTGGCCCAGTGATTGATTATCAGGCTTTATCTGCGCTGAAAACCCACGCTTCGTCGATGATGAAAAACCATGAACTCATTTATCAATGCAAATTAAATCACGAGTGTGCGACAGGGTATTTTATGCCGCCAACAGCAATAGCTATCGATCATATTAATGTTCTTGAGAAGGAAGTCTTTGGACCGATTTTGCACGTGATTCAGTTTAAACGAAAAGCTTTGGATGATGTCATTTCGCAAATCAATAATACAGGTTTTGGGCTGACTTTAGGGATACATAGTCGTATTAGTGAAACGGTTGAATACATCCGCCAGCGTGTTCATGTCGGTAACTGTTATGTGAATCGCAACATGATTGGAGCAGTCGTCGGCTTACAACCTTTTGGAGGAGAGGGCCTATCAGGGACAGGACCTAAAGCTGGTGGACCCAATTATTTGCAACGCTTGTGCCATGAACGTACTTATACTGTTGATACGACTGCTGCTGGTGGAAATGCGAGTTTGATGTCCTTACCGGATGAGTAGGCGACCACTTAAAGCGATAAAATTTAGGAAATTGGATCCCTCTGGATGAAAATGGATATTCGGAATGGATAAATGCATTTAGAATAAATCCCCCTTTTCAAAGGGGGAAATTTATGGAGCAAGGTGGGCCTTTGGCGCTAAGTTGTTCGCTCTTAAGTCTCGTTCTTCTTCGCTAATAACCATGGAATTAATACAAAAATAACTAGCCCGCCAATAAGAAACGCTTGGAAAAACAGAGTATTTCCTATTGGAATTTGGGTCGGTGGTACAAAGCCGATGAGAATCGTTACTGTACAACAAATTAATCCAACGCCAGCAACAAGCCACATGCCCGCTTTTCCTCCTGGTATTTTATAAGCGCCTGGTTGATTGGGTCTGCTATAGCGCAATTTAATTGCGGCGGTAAACATAAATACATACACCAATAGGGCCATTTGCGCACACATCGCACTTAAGATCCAATAGGCCGCATTAATAGAATCGAACAAGATAAAAACACTGCTTAACAAAGTAAAGATGACACCTTGAGTGATAAGAATGATAGCTGGTGCTCCATGTCGATTAACTTTGGTAAAAGCATGCGGTATGCAGCCGTCTTGCGCTGCGACCAGCAAGCCTTTTGTTGGTCCGTATATCCAAGCTGATACGCCGCTTAATCCACCTATAATAATGAACAAAGCAGTCAGCGATGTCATCCAGGGCATGTGGTAGGCATCAAAGAAAATGGCATAAGCATCGATCAACCCAGAAACAACACTTAGTTTATTGTCAGGAACAACGATGACGATCGCTATCGACCCAAGTACTAAAGTTGCGAAGATTAGGATGGTGGAGTAGAGCAGGGCGCGTGGATAATCGCGTTGTGGGTTTTTAACTTCTTCTGCGTGTACCGCTGACATTTCCATACCCAATAAACCGAATAAAACAGCAGAAAATAACGATAAATTACCTATGGAGCTGAAGTCAGGGAACCATGATGAGGGGTAACCAACTTCGATGGGTCGACCTTGAATCAGCCATAATATGCCTAAAATAATAATACCAATCATCGGTAGTAGGGTACCTACCGATGCCCCAATAATGCTGATGATACTGGATACCTTCATTCCCAAACAATTGAGTAAAGTAAAACTCCAAAATAAGATAATAATCGTACTTAATAAATAGAACTTATTGTTTGCTAAGTGTGGTGCGAAAAGATAGGCGATGGTTGCTGCTATAAAGGCGAGAATAGTTGGATACCAGACAACGTTGTAAATCCACTGTAACCAAATGGTTATAAACCCAGCTCGTCGACCAAAGGCTTCTCTTACCCAGATATAAATACCACCTGTGTTAGGGTACGCTGTCGCTAATTCTGCGGCAACTAACGCAACGGGTATAAAAAAAGCAAAGGCTGCAACGAGATAATAGGATACTAAGGTTAAACCGAGTTTTGCTGTGATAGGTAATGTGCGTAGACTATCCACGGCAATTACATTGATCATGACTAGAGAAAAAACACTTAATACCCGTTTAGACTGTTGCACATAAAGTCCTTAATGAAGAAGTAGCCAGGATATACTCTATAACTCTATTTTCCCCCTTTGAAAAAGGGGGATTAAGGGCGATTTTTCTTTTACAGTCCCTAGGTGTTAGATAATATCACACTGTTAAATTACGTAACACATACTGTAAAATACCACCATTACGATAATATTCCAGCTCATTGGCCGTATCAATGCGACAAACAACCTTGATATTCTGCTCTCCACCATCTTCACGGATAATGGTAACGTCTAACAGGCTGCCTGGTTTTAAATCGTTATTTACGGTGATACTAATACGCTCACTACCATCTAGCTCCAAGGTTTGACGCGTAGTACCTGCTTGAAATTGTAGAGGGAGAACACCCATACCGATAAGATTTGACCGGTGAATTCGCTCAAAACTTTCAGTGATCACAGCTTTTACTCCTAACAAGTTGGTGCCTTTCGCGGCCCAATCTCGCGAAGAGCCCGTTCCATACTCTTTTCCGGCAATAATAACCAATTCTTGATGGTGTTGTTGATATAGCATAGCCGCATCATAGATAGCTAAGGTTTTACCAGAAGGAATGTGGCGGGTCACACCACCTTCAACGCCCGGTGTCATTTCATTACGAATACGAATATTTGCAAAAGTACCACGCATCATGACTTCGTGATTGCCTCGTCGTGAACCGTATGAATTAAATTCTGATTCATTGACACCTTTTGATTTTAAATATAAACCTGCTGGAGAGTTTGCTTTGATTGAACCGGCGGGTGAAATATGATCGGTGGTAATAGAATCACCAAGTAACGCTAAGATAAATGCTTTGTTGATAGGTTTAATCGAATCTGGTTTTGCTTTGAGGTCCTGAAAGAAGGGTGGGTGTTGAATATAAGTTGAGTCGGCGTCCCACTCATACGTAGTATCGGTGCTCGTTTTAATGGCCTGCCATTCAGCGTCCCCTTCGAATACTTCAGCATATTCCTTACGAAACATCCCGCCGGTTACTTTTGCAACTTCAGTCGCTACCTCAGCATTGGTAGGCCAAATATCTTTCAAATAAAGATCTTTGCCATTTTTGTCTTTGCCAATGGGATCTTTACCTAAGTCAATTTGTGTTGTTCCACTTAATGCATAAGCGACAACAAGCGGAGGAGACGCTAGCCAATTTGCACGTACTTGCGGATGTACTCGTCCTTCAAAATTACGATTTCCTGAAAGAACGGAACATACAACCAAGTCATTGTCAGTCACACTATGGGCAATAGCGTCTGGCAATGGTCCAGAATTACCGATACAGGTGGTACATCCATAACCAACCAGATTAAAGCCAAGTTGATCAAGGTATGTTTGTAAGCCGGCAAATTTCAAGTAATCAGTAACAACTTTTGAACCAGGAGCTAATGAAGATTTGACCCAAGGTTTGCGCTGTAAGCCCTTTTCAATTGCTTTTTTTGCAACCAGTCCTGCGGCCATTAGCACACTAGGGTTAGACGTATTGGTGCAGCTAGTAATGGCTGCAATGACAACATCACCATGGTGTAATTGGTAATCAGCGCCTTTCACTGCAAATGACTTTTCTTTTTCTGCAGCTTTTCCGACTTCTTTAAGAAATGCATCAAATTCTAGTGGTAACGTTTTAAGGTTGACTTTATCTTGCGGGCGTTTTGGACCGGCAAGTGAGGGTTCGACGGTACTCAGATCAAGACTTAAGCAATCAGTAAAGATCGGTTCTTCTGCTTGTTGATCGTACCAAAGCCCTTGGGCTTTTGAGTACGCCTCAACCAAGGCGATAGTATGTTCATCACGACCGGTTAGGCGTAAATAACGCACCGTTTCATGATCGACAGGGAAGAAACCGCAGGTTGCCCCATATTCTGGTGCCATATTAGAAATAGTGGCGCGGTCAGCAAGCGGAAGTTCTGCAAGACCTGGGCCAAAAAATTCTACAAATTTGCCGACGACCCCTTTTTTACGCAGCATTTGCGTGACAGTTAAAACCAAATCTGTTGCAGTAATCCCTTCGTTTAATTTACCCGTTAACCGAAAACCAATGACCTCAGGAATAAGCATCGATACGGGTTGTCCAAGCATCGCTGCTTCTGCTTCAATTCCGCCGACACCCCACCCAAGAATCCCCAAACCATTGATCATGGTTGTGTGTGAGTCGGTGCCAACCAAGGTATCAGGATAGGCATACCAGACCCCATCATCACAACTGCTCCATACCGTTTTGCCAAGATACTCTAAATTTACTTGATGACAAATACCCGTGCCTGGTGGAACAACTCGAAAATTAGCAAATGCTTTTTGTCCCCAGCGCAAAAATTCATAACGTTCCATATTGCGATGCATTTCGATTTCGGTATTGACGCGCAGGGAGTCTGCGGTGGCAAATTTATCGACCATGATTGAATGATCAATAACCAAGTCAACCGGTGAAAGAGGCGATATTTTTTCTGCATTACCTCCCAGTTTTTTAATGGCAGTGCGCATGGCTGCGAGATCGACGACGGCAGGAACGCCCGTAAAGTCTTGCATTAATACCCTTGCTGGCCGGTAGGCAATTTCGTGCTGTGAGGATTTGGTTTGAAGCCAATCAGCGATAGCTTTGATGTCAGTGGTTGTTACCGTATTGCCATCCTCAAAGCGTAATAGATTTTCAAACAGCACTTTAAGTGAATATGGAAGCCTACTAATGCCTTTAAAGTGTTTTTTTTCAGCTTCTTTCAGGCTATAGTAATGGTATGTTTTATCGTCAACTTGTAATTGGGATTTTGTCGCAAGACTGTCCTGACCAACCTTCATGATCGTGCTCCGAAATTCAAAATGCAATCATAGCTGAAAATCACGAATTTTTCATGGAGCGATTTAATTTTTATTGGTTAATGGTCGTTAAACTAGAAAAGCAAGTCGTTCTTATCGAGAGCGCTAACTGCTTAGGGATCTCAAACTTAATAACCTACCCATTATGTCAGGGGGTAGAAAAATAGCATTTGATGAATATGGTTATCATAGGATAGGATCCATTTCATCT
>CAMBDN010000033.1 GCA_945865355.1 Legionella genomosp. 1 | reverse complement strand
TATTTGCGGCATTTTACTCAATTGTTGCATCGTTAAAGATGCAATATGAGGTTGCAGCAATTGCGATTTTCATAGGGATGATTGCTGATGGTTTAGATGGGCGTATTGCTCGAATGACCAATACGCAGTCAGCTTTTGGTGCAGAGTATGATAGCTTGTCAGATATGGTTACGTTTGGAGTAGCACCGGCTTTGCTCCTTTATAGTTGGAGTTTACAGCCATTGGGCAAATTTGGTTGGTTGGTTGCGTTTATATACACTGCTGCGGTAGCTTTAAGATTAGCTCGTTTCAATACTCAACTTGAAACAGCTGATAAGCGTTACTTCCAGGGGCTAGCGTGCCCTCCGGCGGCAGCTATTTTAGCTTCGTTTTCGTGGTTGTGTAATCAGAACCATTGGGAGCATTTTTTTATTTCAATAATAGCTGCGGTAATTGCTATTATTGCTGCTGTGTTGATGGTTAGTAATATCAGGTATTACAGTTTCAAGGAGCTTGATTTTAAGGGTAAGGTACCTTTTCTCCATGTGTTGTTGATTGTTATGTTCTTTGTGGCAGTGGCTTCAAATCCATCGGTGGTATTATTTATTGGATCCTTAGTGTATGCACTCTCTGGTCCATCTCAAACGCTATTTGCCCTGCAGCGTGTCCGTAAACTGCGTAAAAAATCAAAAGGGCGATCGCGAAATAATTCGGCTTCTTAACAATGATAGTTGGCTGTTAGCTCGTCAAAAAGTACAGCGGGGTGGTCCGAGGGTAATAATCCCCGTACTACTTCGCCCTTTGTACGTCTTGCAGATTACTCCGCCTCATCAAAACGATTGTTGATCAGCGCAACTAATGCTGCCTCCATCTCGACCTCATCTGGTCCCTCTATTTGTAAGGTCAGTTCGCTACCTTTGCTGGCTGCAATCATCATGACGCTCATAATGCTCTTGCCATTAATTGTTTGCCCGTCCTTGGTTACGTCAATATGGCTTTGGAATCTTGCTGCTGTGGAAACAAATTTTGCAGAAGCTCTGGCGTGTAAGCCTAATTTATTGATAATAGTGACTTTAGTTTTTATCATAATACCTACAATCTATTTTTGATGTGAACGCTTTCCTCCAAGGGCCCTAGAAGGCCCTTGTCAGCTTAGATATTGAAAAAACATGCTTTGAGCACGATTATTCGCGATGACCCCGCATTTTCTCTTTGTGTTTGATGAGCTGCCTATCGAGCTTGTCAACAAGGATATCGATAGCGGTGTACATGTCTTCCGACTCGGAGCTAGCATGTAACTCACCTTTAGCAATTAAGATCGTTGCTTCGGCAATTTTTCTTAATTTTTCAACATCAAATATTACATTGATAGAAGTGATTTTCTCAAAATGTCTCTCCAGCTTATCGAATTTTTCCTGCGTGAAAGTTTTTAATGCAGGTGTTACTTCCATTCGATGGCCAGTAAAGTTGATTTGCATAACGCTCTCCTTCAGTTTTTAACATGAATCGTTTTTCGTGTTGAGGATGGTGAAATGCCCATTTCTTCACGATATTTTGCTACTGTACGACGTGCTACAGTAATTCCTTGTTCATTAATCAACTGAGTAATCTTACAGTCACTCAATGGATTGTTATGATCCTCCATAGTAATCAATTCTTTGATGATAGCTCGTATAGCAGTTGATGAGCATTCCCCTCCAATTGTTGTTGTTATATGACTTGAAAAAAAATATTTAAGTTCAAACATCCCTCGTGGTGTGTGGATGTATTTTTGAGTCGTCACACGAGATATCGTGGATTCATGCATGTCAACGGCAAGAGCCACATCGTTGAGGATCAGCGGCTTCATAGCTAACGCACCATACTCCAAAAAATCTCGTTGGTAGTCTACTATAAAACGAGCAACTTTTAATAAGGTTTCATTACGACTTTGGATGCTTTTTAAAAACCAGCGAGCATCTTGCAAATTATTTTTTAAGAACTGATTATCATCTGTTCCACTTTTTGTACTCGGTATTAGCGAGGCATAATAGCTGTTGATACTTAAGTGAGGTAGATTGCTGGTATTTAGTTCTACTTGCCAACAGTTGCCAGCTTTTTTAACGTATAAATCGGGCGTTATATGCTCTGGCTTGCTGTTATTAATCATGCTACCCGGATTTGGATTGAGGTGCGTGATGATGTGCAGTATTTGATCCAGAGTGGTTTCATTGATGTGGTAAATTTCCATCAATTGCCGATAGTTATGTTTGCCAAGCAAAAAAATACTCTCATTAACAATTTTCTTGGTGAGCTCCAAATGAGGGGCGTCTAAGGGTAACTGGCTCAGTTGAATAAGTAGCGTTTCGGCTAAATTAAATGCACCACACCCAACTGGGTCAAGGTGTTGTATGTAGTGTCTCACCGCTTCAATTTCAGCAATTTCCAGCGGGTATTGTTTGCTATTTAAGCTATTATGTAGTTCCGGAAGGGTGGATGTTAAGAAGCCGTTTTCATTGATGGCATCAATAATTGTTGTAGCAATGACCTGATCCACGTTTGACATGGGCGTTAGGTTTAATTGCCAACGAAGATAATCTTGCAAACTGAGTGAGGAGCCACACAAATTCTCATAATTATATTTATTTTCGTTGAAATCTGTATTTTTTGTTTGGTTTGTATAGAGGTTTGACCATTGAAAATCAGTAAGATCATCCGTCAAATCATCAATTTTTTCAAGAATCTGTTCCTCTTGCTCATTGTTTGCTGTGGCTTCTAACATGGGGTTTGATTCAATTTGGTTCTGTATTTCCTGTTGTAAATCTAATGTTGATAGTTGAAGTAATCGTATAGCTAGCTGAAGTTGTGGAGTCAGTATAAGGTGTTGGCTAACATTGAGCTGTAGTAATTGCTTCATGCAAAGCCTCTTTCATTTTCACGGCTATTATCTACAGTTTAACTGATTTATAGAGATTATCCAGCAAAGTGGAGTTATAATTTTGAGCTATAAGAATAAATGTTGTACATTTAGTGGATTAAAACGGATGCTAATATTTGGCTGTATTTATGATCACGCGAGTGCGTATTTATCTTTCTAGATATTAATAATAAATCAAGCAGGTAAGCATTTATATCTACACGACTTTATTAGAAATAAATGCCGTGCAGATACACTGAGAACAGTTACAAATTACTTAACTTTTTTCTCTTTAAAAAGCACATGTTTGCGAATAACGCGATCGTACATCATTAACTCCATCTTTTCAGGATGGTTACGCGGGTTTTTAGTGGTGGTTTTATAATAACCAGTACCTGCGGTAGATTCCATTTTGACTTTGACGGTGATAGCTGCCACGGTTTTTCCCCTTCAATTAAATTTTTTCGCCTTTGGCTCTTAGCTTATCAAGGACAGCTTTGATTCCCAACTTGTCAATCGTACGCATACCTTTCATGCTTATTTTTAGGGTGACAAATCGATTTTCTTCTTCTACCCAAAAACGATGGTGGTGAATATTGGGAAGAAAGCGTCTTCTTGTTTTATTATTGGCATGCGATACGTTGTTTCCAGTTATAGGTCGCTTGCCAGTAACCTGACATACTCTTGACATGTTGTTACTCCAAAGTGTCTGAATTTTTTATTAAATCAGCTTTGTTTATTATGGCATCCGCTAGGCGAATTGCTAAATGTATTAATACAGGATGCATTTTATAACAAAAATCGGGCGCTGATGCAATAAATTTTGGTTAAAAATGGTGTTGCTTTAGGTGTCGACGCTTGTGACCATTTGTTTAAAATGATTTATAACCCGTTTTTTGTTTAAAAAAAAGCCATGATTTGTTAGGATTCGCATTCACAGGCTCGAATGGTAGTCAGTTAAGGATTTTTTCTTCCACTCCTGGAAACGCTCCTCCACAGCATGAACGGTTCCGGGGTAGTATAAAGAACGTCAGTAACTTCCATTCTTTACAAACCCTGTTCGGCTGGTTTTTGGAGTAAAAAATGATTCAACGAACAATCAAGAGTTTTGTTTTACGGGCAGGGCGAGTCAGTAATCGACAACAGCAAGCATTGGATAATTGGTTGGTTGACTATCTATTGCCTGAGTCGGTCGAGCCTTGGGATTTGACGGCAGCGTTTGGACGCGATGCTGATACAGTGATTGAAATTGGTTTTGGAATGGGGGCATCCTTTTTAGAGATGGCGATCCAGCATCCTGCGCAGAATTTTCTAGGTATTGAGGTACACCGAGCTGGAGTTGGTAGTTTGACGGCGTCTTTACATGATAGCCAAGTTAACAATGTTCGGATTGCCGCTTTTGATGCAGTCGAAGTCTTTAAGACATGTATTGCTGATAACGCTTTGGCAGGCATTCAGATTTTTTTTCCAGACCCATGGCCCAAAAAACGTCACCAGAAGCGTCGATTAATCCAGTCTCAGTTTATTGATATGTTAGTGCAAAAAATTAAAGTGGGTGGTTTTATTCATTGTGCAACAGATTGGCAGGAGTATGCTCTGCATATGCACCAAGTTCTTTCTGCTGAATCTGCTTTACGCAATCAGCAAGATGATGGTGGTTTTGCACCTAGACCAGAAACTCGACCACTCACTAAATTTGAACAACGTGGTCAGCGCTTGGGACATGGTGTTTGGGACTTAATTTATATTCGAGATCACTAAATGGTTTAATGTTCTTCATATTGATCTCGATAGATATTTCGTGTACAATAAATATACTTGGTTTATTTTTCAGCGAGCGCTATGTTAGAAGAATATTATGGCTTTATTGACACGTTAAGAGAAAAGAGATTTTCAGTCAAGGCCAGGTTGGCTCGCGGGAAAATTCTTGAGACACTTACTGGTGAAAAATTTACCCCTGAAATTCGTCGTTTTTTGTCCAGCATCAATGATGCAAGGTGTGGGCTCATTAAGATGTCGATTCATCCAGAAAGGATGCTTCCCGTTGATTTAAAAGCATTATTGGGCGGTAAGCCTGCCTATGTGTTATTTAATGGAAACGTTTATTACATCGATAAAGAGTTAACGAGCAATGAGTTACCCATAACAGGTGGGGAGCTGAGTCAGCTCGAAAAGATATTCCCCACAACGCTCGATATACTTCAAGATGCTTCGACAGATCTATTAACTAAAATGACATCCTTATCAGGCCACATCCATGATACTGGCGAGCCGTTTACAAATTTTGAAGACGAGCCTGATCAAGTGACCCAAGTAAAAAAAATACTTAATGCATTCTACCATGCAGAACGGGCCTTAATTGATGCCGAGACAATCAATTCACGTATTGGTAAAATCAAACTTCAAGAATTGCGAACATTGTACAGTCATACGTTTCACCATGTATATACAGCTTGTTACCTTGCCACCCATTTTGATATCAATCTTAGTGAAATCTTTAGTCAAGAACTGGATGTTTTGGCACCTGCATACACAATGGTACAAGGTTTTGGAGCAACTTATGGTGAGGAAACCAAAGGGTTTCTGTCGCAAATTGAATACCAAAAACTACCCCATAAAGTTGGTGTTGTTGGTGGGGTTGTTATCGATCAACTCAATCCGCAAGGTGGGGACGTGGATTATGAGTTTCTTACCCAATTTAGTGCGGTTCTCCCTGGTTATCTCGATAAGTTGAGTGGTTATATTGAGCAATTTTCATCTACTGTTGCCGAGCATCAACCAAAAATTGATAGGAGGGAGCTTGACGCATTACAAGATGATGCATTGCAATTGCTAAACGCTTTGGACCGTACAAAAGGGAACAGCCTGTTCCTGCCCATCAAAACGTTGCAATACATTAGTATCATTCGTCATACGTTAACGCTTTCAACGAGTATTATTAAGCAAGCTGGACATCTAACTGACACCAGTCAGGATACCGTGCGCGATAAATTAGCAGAGTTAAAATACGAGGTTTTACCCGCTTTATTTGGACTCAGTGATAAGATTGAAGAAAATGCAATGCTTGCACCCGGGCTGCTCTCGGATCCACTGATGCTTGGTGCTAAGCGTCTGTATAAAGAATTGATTAAGTACACCAGTAAATTTGTTGATTTTCCAAAGAAAGGCCGTGAATTAATTACGATAGAAGACTCACAATTTGTTAGAGCTCGGTTGAGTCACACACAAAAGCGTGTGACGGAGAGCCATCAAGCACTGCTTAAAATAGAGGAAACGAGAGTTGGGGCTACTCAATTTTTTTCAATTTTAAATCAGCCGGAGTTTCGGGGTAAACGAATAATTGATTTACCAGCAGCGACTCGTGCGCAATTAACGGAGTACTATAAAGTGATCTGTCCCCAACTAGCGGATCACAATGCGTTACAGAATAATGCCATCATTGAAGGTTTAACGGGAACAAAGGGTTTTTTTGACAGATTTACAGGCTTTTACCGTCGGGTTATACCTTCTTGGGTCCGGAATACGGTCCGGGATACGGATAGTATTAGCAATGTATTGTTATTGCAGCAGGAGTTAGAGCAACGGCTGACAAAAATGGCCGCTTCGCATCTATTCCATATCCGGTTAAACAGCAATATTACTTCAAACGTTGCAAGCCAGGTAAAATTCCTCAAATTATTTCCATATAAGAAGTCAGATGATCCGTTTGCAATTAACGAATCAGAAATACTGAGACTAGAGGCCGTTGCTCTACTTAAGAAACTTTATCAACAGCCCCGTCCATTTACTGAGGCGCAAGCATTGCAAATTGACGACGTTGCGGTAAAAATTTCAGAGTTAAAAATAGCTGCAGGCACAAGCGATACCATTGATTCGCTTGATGATCTATCAACAACAGAAGTATCAGTTCTATATCAATTATACCAAACACGATGTGACCAGCTTGCACAAGCGTTAGAAGCCTACGACAAATTTTGTCAAATTTTAACAGCAGAAGCTCATCCATTACCATTGAAGGACTTTGATAAAGCAAAAAAAAGGAAATTACGTAATTTATACAGCGTTTTTCAACCCCACCTCGTTAGTGGACTAGCATTGGGTCTGGATGAAAACATTGCAGAAAGACTTGATAAAGATATTATTTCAGCACTAACTGCTGATGCAAGTCCCGGCAAGCCCAAACCAGTCATTAGTCGTATTGATATTGCGGATTTTCTAGCTCACGACATCCGCATTCGTAGATGCTTTGCTCTTGCGCAACATCATCAAGATAGCCGATGCGTAATTTTTGCTAATCAAGTAAAGGCTATCCAGCGTAACGCTGCTTTAGAAAGTGCATTGGTTCCAGAGGAACAAAAAATAGCAAATAGAGCACATCATGTCCTAAAACAGGACCATTACGCAAAAGCCATCGCTGATTTTAGTCAGTCATTGCAAAAGCTGACATTGGTATTTAATCCGTCAGTACAAAGCCAATTAGTGAGAGCCCAAACTGGGTTACCTTTTCCTGAGTTGGAAGATGTGAATCAAGCGTTAGCTCAAAGTAGTCAAGCATTAGCGCTTAAAAGAATATTTAATTGTTTGTACCATATAGAACAGGCCGCGACGTATTTGCAAAAGTTAAATGATCAGAGCAGTGAAACGAGATATTCTTATAATGTTTTTTTGATCGGCTTTCATCTGTATAAAGTCGGTGAACTGGTAGAGCAAATTGGAGTGACGCCCTCTCTAGCCGTTATGAAAGGCGAGATATGGGGTAAGTTACAAACCAGTTATAATGCGCTGATGGAGTTACGTAAACACTATATACCTGAGCCACAAGAGATCGAAGGCAAGACAGTTGACTTGACAGAAGGGCATTATCCGGCACTTTTTTATACACTCAATACATTGTTGGTTATACCAGAGCATATCAACGCAATGCGTTCACAAACCGATTTACCACAAGAGCGAATAGAAACTTTAAACCAACATGCCGATAAAGTGTCAGCGGACATCGAACGCATCGTTGAAAACTCCAGCTCTTATTTGAAATTGTTTCTTGAGATACCAACCATGTATCGGTTATTTCGCGATTTAAAAGGAAAATTAGCGGAAATGGCCAGCGCAACGCACAATGCGGTGATCGATAATCTCGGTGCAATTAATGACGATTTATTGACCAATATTTTATTGGAGGCAGATCGTTTTGAAGACAATTTTGGTTTAATACCTGGCAAGTTAACTGCTCAGTTGAAAGAGATCGTTGATACCTTTTATCAGGGGTTAATTGAGCCTTTAGGGCTAAAATCACAACGTTGTATAGCGCTTGTTTCGAGCACATCACCCATAGAGCAACGCATCATCGCTGCAGAAAAACGGGTTGCCGATGCTGCTCTTGAACAAACAAGAATAGCTGAAAAACGAGAAATATTACAACGTTTGTCAGTGCGCATTAAAATCTATCAAGATTACAAAGGTTCAGATCAGAGCTGGATTACAACATTAAAGACGCTGTTAATTGATGATTTTAAAAACGCATTGCCAACTATAAAAGAAGTAAAGCCCTTACTCGGAGTTAATCTTCCTACGGGTGCTCATCCGGTATTGGATCCGTTGCTTAATAACAGTGTTTCTGGCGAGCCTGCTTTGTGTAATATTGGTGCTTTGGTTGCTGCTGGAGCAAGTTATTATCAAGGTATCGATGCCACTCTTCAGCTGACTCTTGACGCTTCCAAAGAGAAAATCACTCACTTACATGCGTTGCAAGTGTCGCAAGTGGAATTGAATCAGCAATTTATTGAAAAATACACTAAGAAAAGCTTTGAAAAACAAGTTGCAGAACTTTCCGAGAGACCTGTTGGCCTCATTCATCGTCGCAGAGAATACAATCGTAAGTTAGCTGAGTTTATGAAGGAGTCTGAGGTTGAAATCGTATCGGCTGCAAAAAATAAAGAGGATATTGATCAAAAAGTAGGTAACTTGTTGGCGATAAAAGTTAAAGAATTTGAGAGACTACATTATAAAGAATACTACCATCTAGAAAAAGTAATGGCTGCTATTGATCGGTTGAAACATTATGCCCATCAATCAGGTATTGCGATTCATAATAACAGTTCAGTATTTGAAAGTGTTATGACCTTAAGAAAAAAATCACAACTGGTTGAAGAACTGGACGATCTTGCTTCAAATGAAGAATTGCCGGTTGCTAAGCGATTAACGGGTTTAAAACGCATTATTAAAGAACCTTTGTTTAGAACTAAACTTCTTGACTACCATCATTATGAACCCTTTACCTTTGCTTGGTTAAAACAAAGTATAGTATCGCTGATAGAGTTAATTGGGTTGTATACCCCTGAACGCAATAAATGCTATAAACAATTGGTCAAATCGGTAGAGTCACCAGGACAAAATTTAGGTCTTTTTGGTACACGATTCAACCTATTCTCGTCCGCACCTAGGGGTTACGATGTTCCTCCTGTGCAACCCGATAGTCCCCAAATTATACCACCTGCGGCGTAATCTAAGATAATCTACACTTGCTTAAACCCTTAAGACGCCATAGAATTCTATTTTTCTGCGAAAAGGCTGGAGTGACGCATGGGGTGGAATGAGCCAGATAAAGGTAAGGATCCATGGGGTGGTAAGAATCAGCCTCCAGATCTTGACGAGGCATTAAAGCGTCTGCAGCTTAAATTGAAAAAAGTTTTTTTTGGTGGTTCTGCAAAGCCGGATAATAGCCCGTCTAATACGAATTCAGGCGGTGGGTTGCTTGCTGGTCTAATAGCTCTCGTCGCATTTATTCTCTGGGCAATTTCTGGAATTTTTATTGTTGATCCGGCAGAACAGGCCGCTATCCTCCGTTTTGGTAAATATGTTGAAACAGTAGGGCCTGGCCCGCATTGGATCCCTCGTTTAATTTCTTCCAAAATTGTCTTGAATATGGATCGTGTCTCCGACTATTCCTACTCGGCTCAGATGCTAACCAAAGATGAGAATTTGGTTGCTATTTCATTAGTGGTGCAATATCGCATCGGTGATCTGCGTGAGTATTTGTTTAATGTTGCAGATCCTGTAGAAGGATTAAAACAAGCAACCTCCAGCGCTCTTCGACAAGTAGTGGGGACCACGACATTAGATCAGCTGATCACTGAGGGGCGGGAGGCTTGGGGGGCTAATGTACAAGAGTCTTTGGTTAAGATTCTAGAAATGTACAAAACAGGTATTGTGATTGTAAACGTAGCTCCCCAACCGGCGCGAGCGCCTGAAAGTGTGCAAGATGCCTTTGATGATGCGATTAGAGCCCAAGAAGATGAAAAACGTTTTATTGGTCAAGCTGAAGCTTATGAGGCACGTGTCGTGCCTATTGCTGAAGGTAATGCTAAACGGATCTTTGCAGAAGCAAAAGCTTATGAGGAACAGGTCGTGTTGCGAGCCTCAGGAGAAGTTGCTGAATTTTTAGCATTGTTGCCTGAGTATACGCGCTCACCTTTCATAACAGGCCAACGTATGTATCTAGATGCAATGCAAGAGGTGCTGAGTAAAACCAGTAAAGTTGTTGTGGATGGCAAGGCGGGTAACATGCTTTATTTGCCATTAGATAAGTTAATATCAACGCAACCATTGTCTCCGACCCATGGAGCAGGAGCTAACGACAAAAAAGTGGCAAGTCAAGATGGGGATGGCAATTTGTTGTTTGATGGTCGCGAAATTACCCGACCCACTGAGCGTCTAGGGAGGAGCAATTGATGAATGCGACTGCTACGAAAATAACCGTTGGTGCGTTAATTGTTGTCATTCTGTTGGTAGCACTCACCAGTATGTTCACTATTACCCAAGGGCAACATGCGATACTTTTGCGCTTAGGGCGCTTGGTTGATGATCCATCAACACATAAACCGATCATTTTGTCGCCTGGATTACATGCAAAAATGCCATTTATAGAAAATGTAAGGGCGTTTGATACACGTATTCAGACAATGGATATTAAATCATCGCGAATAGTCACTAAGGAAAAGAAAGATGTGATTGTTGATTATTATGTGAAATGGCGTATTGAAGATCTTGCACGCTATTTTAAATCAACAGGCGGTAGCCAGTTCAAGGCAGAAACATTGCTTGAGCAGCAGCTGAATACTTATTTGCGTGCTCAATTTGGTAAACGGACGATTTCGGATGTGGTTTCAGGTGGCCGTGATGATTTGATGGCTGTATTGCGTGAGCGAGCTGAGCAACAAGCCGGAGAGTTGGGTATTCAGGTGGTCGATGTACGTATTAAAGGTATCGAGTTACCAGAGAACACCAGTAACGTGGTGTATCAGTTGATGAGAGCTAATATGCAGCAAATTTCTAACCGACATCGAGCTGATGGACATTCTGCAGCAGAAGCCATTCAAGCAGCAGCTGATGCAAAAGTTACCATTTTGCTTGCTAAAGCACGCAGCGAAGGACAAATGATTCGCGCTCGCGGACAAGCAAAAGCTGCTGCTATTTATGCTCAAGCCTTTGGACAAAACGTTGATTTCTTTGCTTTTTATCGCAGCTTAAAAGCATATGAAAATAGTTTTAACAGCAAACAAGACATTTTGGTTCTTGATCAAGACAGTGCATTTTTCGCGTATTTTAAACGCGGCTTTGTAAAAGGGAATGGTGTTGTCGCCAAGAATTAACTATAATCACTTTTTAAAAAGGGTTAAGTGATTAACCCTTTTTTTATGTTGGTAAGTGCTATTTTGCTCACCATCGTTCATCAATTAGGAACGTCATCGTTCCTTTGCAAATTAAGAGCTTAACATGGGTAAAAATGTAGTTGTTGTGGGTACACAGTGGGGCGATGAAGGTAAAGGTAAGATAGTTGACTTATTAACCCAGAATGCCCAAGTTGTTGTTCGCTACCAGGGTGGACACAATGCAGGACACACCTTGAAAATTAAGGGTGAAAAGACCGTTTTGCGGCTGATTCCTTCTGGAATATTACGTCCCCATGTTCAATGTTATATTGGCAACGGGGTCGTGTTGGCACCCGATGCGTTACTGGCTGAAATCAAAGAATTAGAAGTAAAAGGGATTGATGTACGTAGCCGCTTACATATAAGTCAGGCATGCCCATTAATTTTACCTTGCCATGTGGCTTTAGATAAAGCGCGAGAGGCCCGTCAGGGTAAGGCTGCTATTGGAACTACAGGGCGGGGTATTGGACCCGCTTATGAAGATAAAATAGCACGGCGCGCACTAAGAGTCGGTGATTTGCTTCATCGTGAACGTTTTGTTAATAAACTGGTTGAGTTGCTGGAATACCACAATTTTATTTTAACAACGTATTTTCATCAGCCTGCCGTTGACACGGAAAAATTATTACAAGAGTCACTAGCTTGGGCTGAAGAAATCGCGCCAATGGTGACTGATACGTCGAAAGAATTGCACGAACATCGTCGACGCGGTGATGCCATTTTGTTTGAAGGGGCTCAAGGTGTTTATTTAGACATCGATCATGGCACCTATCCGTTCGTTACATCGTCTAATACCTGTGTAGGGAGTGTGATCAACGGTGCAGGGTTTGGGCCTCGTTATCTGGACTATATACTTGGTATCACCAAAGCATATACCACGCGTGTTGGGGGCGGGCCATTTCCAACTGAATTGAGTGATGATATTGGTCAACGATTGGCGTCAAAGGGTAATGAGTTTGGCGCAGTTACTGGTCGTCCAAGGCGTTGTGGATGGTTTGATGCTGTACTGCTAAGACGATCGATTGAAATCAATAGCCTATCTGGCTTATGCTTAACGAAGCTTGATGTTTTAGATGGCATGGACATGGTTCGAATAGCTGTTGCATACCGTGAGAAGGATGGCCGATTATTATCACATCCGCCACAGGCAGCTGAAGATTTTGTAGATTTACAGCCTGTGTATGAAGATATGCCTGGTTGGCAGGAGTCAACAGCCGATGTTACAACATTGGCAGATCTTCCTGCAAATGCCATCGCGTACATTAAGCGCATTGAAGAGTTACTAGACATACCTGTTGATATGCTTTCAACTGGAGCCGAACGCGATTCAACAATCATCCTGCGCGATCCGTTTGCATAGAAAATAATTAAGCTAATGATAGACTCCCTTTCAACAAGGGAGTCTATCAACGTATTTAACAAACCCCTCCTCATCTACCTTAGAGGCAGTCAGTTACTCCGGAAGCGTCCCACAAGCCATCCTTGCTCCACCACCGCCAAGAGGGGGAGTATCACTGTAATTATCACCGTCAGCATGGATCATTACCGATAAGCCTTTCAGATCGCTAGTTTTCAAACGGGGTGCTAACGTAGCTGTGTTGGCACTGCCTTTGTCATCAACGTAAAGCACCGGTAAATCACCTAAATGGCCTTCGCCATAGGGACCTTGATGACTGTTCGTATTCATGGGGTCGTAGTGTCCACCAGCGCTAGTGCCGTGATCCCCACAATTTGCACGTTGATGCAAGTGAAAGCCATGGAGTCCAGGTGGTAAGGTTGTTAATTTCGGAGTAATTAACAAACCGTATGAAGTATCAAGAAATACGACCTCGCCTATCGGTATTGTCGCGTCATTGGTTGCATAAATGGTACTGGTAACTTGCGCTGCAAAACTTGTGGAAATGCTGAATAATGTTGAAGTGACTAACAGTGTAAGTTTGTTCATATGAATCCCTTCTGTACGTGTGTAATTATATTTCTTAAAGTATCATAGTTTTATTGTAACTAGTAGACTGTGTGTTTTTTTATAGGCTTTAGATTAGAGAGTGCATATGGAATTGAAAATTGACAATACCCCTTTTAAGGCCCTGTTCCAACCATTGGATTTGGGTTTTACGACACTTAAGAATCGTTTGTTGATGGGCTCAATGCATACTGGGCTTGAAGAAGACAAAGATAGTTTACAGCGATTAGCTGCATTTTATCGAGAGCGGGCACAGGGTGGAGTTGGGCTGATTGTTACCGGAGGTTTTTCACCTAATCGTGCCGGTCGTTTGGCACCGTTTGCGGCAAAATTAACAACGAAGAAAGAACAGCAAAGACATGAACTAATAACCCATGTTGTACATGAATCTGGTGGGAAAATTGCATTGCAAATGTTGCATGCAGGTCGGTATGGTTATCATCCCTTTATTGTGGCACCCAGCCGATTGAAATCCCCCATTAGCCCGTTTAAGCCATGGGGCATGGGCAAGCGTCGGGTGCGAAAAACAATTCAAGATTTTGCGCGTTGTGCTCATTTAGCAAAAGCGGCGGGTTATGATGGGGTTGAAATCATGGGTAGCGAAGGCTATTTGATTAATCAATTTATTGTTAGTCACACAAACCAACGTCATGATGAATGGGGCGGTAGCTTTGCCAATCGTATGCGGTTCCCTGTAGAGATCGTACGTACGGTGCGTGAAGTAGTAGGTGATGATTTTATTATCATTTATCGTTTATCCATGCTTGATTTAATTGCTGATGGTAGTAGTTGGGATGAGGTAGTTATGTTGGCTAAAGCGATTGAGCTGGCTGGAGCTACTATCGTCAATACAGGGATTGGATGGCATGAAGCAAGAATCCCAACCATTGCGACGTCGGTTCCTGCGGCAGCCTTCAGCCAGATTACCAAACAATTGAAACCCGAAATCAATATACCGATCATTACTTCTAATCGCATTAACACCCCAGAGTTAGCGAATGCTCTTATAGAAGAAGGCGCGGCGGACATGATATCAATGGCAAGACCGTTTCTTGCTGATCCGCAATTTGCTGTTAAGGCCAGTTTAGGCGAGTCTCAAGCTATAAATATATGTATTGCTTGTAATCAAGCGTGTCTAGACCAAGTCTTTGTTAATAAAAAGGCGTCCTGTTTAGTCAATCCACGAGCATGCAATGAAACTGAACTGGTCTATCAAGCTGTTGATCAAATCAAACGGATAGCGGTGGTTGGATCAGGACCCGCAGGACTAGCTTTTGCTGCTGTTGCAGCGGAGCGCGGTCATCAAATTACCTTATTTGAAAAGAGCCATGTCTTAGGTGGGCAATTTAATCTTGCTAAGAATATTCCTGGTAAAGAGGAGTTTCAGCATACGCTCAATTATTTTAACTATCAGTTAGAAAAATATCAGGTCGATATTCGCCTATCGACAGAAGCGACTCTTGAGGTATTACAAGGTTTCGATACCGTCGTTCTAGCAACAGGGGTAAGTCCGCGAATTCCTGAGATTGATGGCATTCAACATGAAAAGGTCATGACGTATCTTGATGTTATTCAACAGCGTAAAATTCCTGGGAAACGAGTTGCCATTATTGGTGCAGGGGGCATTGGCTTTGATGTGGCCGAGTTTTTGACGCACGATGGACTTGAGCAAGACCGGCAGGCATTTTATAATGAATGGGGTATTGATATTAAAGTAACCCACCGTGGGGGCATAAAAAAGGCGATCTTTTCAGAAAGTCCGCGTCAAGTCTATTTGCTACAGCGTAAAAAAGAGAAACCTGGTAAAAGACTGGGTAAAACGACCGGTTGGATCCATCGTTTAGGCTTAAAGCATAAGCGTGTGGAAACGTTGGTTGGTGTTACTTACGTTCGTATTGATGATCAAGGCCTACATATAGTGGTGGATGAAAAGCCACGGACGCTGGATGTGGATTCAGTAGTCATTTGTACTGGACAAGTTGAGCTACGTACACTGTATGAGCCACTGAAACAAGCTGGGCAATCGGTCCATCTTATAGGAGGGGCATTTAAGGCTTTAGAACTTGATGCGCGTCATGCCATTGATCAAGCTTGTCGTTTGGCAGCTCTTTTATAATTTCATGTCTCATAACTCTTCAATACGTCATCCTATATTGTGTTTAGGATGGCGATTCTTGGCTTCTTAGCACGTTACAAATAAGTTATTAATCGTTAAATCGGATAAAATGAGTGCATTTGCGTACAAAATTTGATATGATAGTGAGCAATTTTTACATTGATTAATCTATATTACGGATTACTTTTTTTT
>CAMBDN010000032.1 GCA_945865355.1 Legionella genomosp. 1 | reverse complement strand
TAAAACGGACTGTTCAATTAGGCGGGGCTTGTCGAGTGAGGCTCAACGCGACATAATTTTCGGCGCGACATAATCATTTTTATGTTCTGCAGAACATAAAAATGAAAAAGGCCGGGTCGAACGCTCTATTCGTTATATACGGGATAATTTCTTTGCCGGCCGCCAATATCAAGATCTAGCGGATCTTAATCATCAGGCCATCATTTGGTGTGATACGACCGCATCAAATCGGCCTTGTCCTGAAGACAAAAGCATGTCAGTTCATGCGATTTTTCTGGATGAACAGCCACGCCTGATTCAACTACCAAATAACCCATACCCATGTGACGAAGTTGAAACGGTCAACATTGGCAAAACGCCTTATGCCCGATTTGACTTGAATGATTATTCGGTGCCTCACACCCATGTCCGGCAATCGCTTATGGTTCGTGCAACGCTTGATACGGTTCGTATTCTGGATGGGGCTACTGTCATTGCAGAGCACGCACGCAGCTATGATAAAGCGAAACAAATCGAATGTGATGAGCACATTAGAACGCTAGCTGAGCGTAAACGAGAGGCACGGCAACATCGAGGACAGGACAGGCTTACACAGACGATTGATTGCGCGCGTGAGTTTCTTAAATCTGCAGCAGCTCGTGGGTATCCATTGAAATCAACAACCCGTCAATTGACCTCATTATTAGACGATTATGGTGCTGATTTACTGGAGAAAGCGATGGTTGAAGCCCTTCTGAAAGAATCACCTCACCCAAATTCCGTTCGAATTATTTTGCAAAAAATCCTTGATGAACGTGTCGAGTCACCTTTAGTGACGTTTGCGTTGTCCAAGGACAAACGTGTCACTGGGATGGTTGTAAAACCACACTCTCTAAACCAGTACAGCGTGCTTGATTCAACAGCACTCCCCGAGGAGTAATCGTATTATGTTATCCGAACTATTATTAAACCGTGCGACAGCACAGAAGCTTCATGGCGTTATCAGTCAACAGGACAACATTAATGAGGAAGGTGCTTTCTGGCTTGAACGGTTCGTTACTTGGGAAGAGCGTCATCGCTCGCAACGTAGCCTTGAAGGCCGTCTGCGCAAAGCACGCATTGGTCGATTTAAAGCGATGAGTGAGTTCGATTGGAAATGGCCAAAGCAATGTGACCGCACGGTCATTGAGCAATGGATGCAACTAGGCTTTATGGAAGGAGCTAGCAACTTGATTCTGTGTGGGCCAAACGGGGTTGGTAAAACCATGATTGTCTCAAATATCGCATCGCAAGTTGTGCTCAAAGGGGGTACCGCATTGTTCACAACAGCCGCAGCCATGTTGAATGAACTGGCTGAGCTGGATAGTGATAGCGCGTTACGTCTCCGGATAAAATATTACACACAACCCGCTTTATTAGTCGTGGACGAAGTTGGCTACCTTTCTTACTCCAATCGACATGCCGATTTGTTATTCGAGGTTGTTTCTCAGCGGTATGAAAAAAAATCAACGTGTATTACGACCAACAAGCCAATCTGTGATTGGCGTGACATCTTTCCCAACGCAACCTGTGTTGTCTCGATTGTTGATCGATTGCTTCATCACTCTGAAATTTTAACTATCGAAGGCGACTCCTTTCGACTGAAGGAGGCCACTGAAAAAAATATGGAACGAAATGCAAAGCGAAACAAGGTCAAGAAATCCGCTAAAGATGAGGGAAATAAGCATGTATGACAATTTACGCGATCTGCTTCCAGACGACATTTCTGACGAGACCGCACATCAACTCGTCAATTTCTTTTACGAATTAGCGCTTGCTTTTGAGTCCATTCACCTTGGGAAGGTCATGCGTTATCAAAAATCCATAATCGAACTAAGGGGAGATATGGTTGGCCAAAATTATCCGAATGAACAACATGCAGAAGAATTACAAGACCCACCGTTTTAAACTTATCACCCAGGGATGGGGATTACCGCGTAAAACCTGCGCCATCTATCCGCGCTTTTAGGTCACTGTTAACAACACGTATTAGCTCATTAAAAATAGATACGATTAAACGTTGGTTACAAGTTGGTTCGGTTTCAGGTGGCATGATTCCAAAACTTCGCGCCAGCCTACAAGCAATCAATGATGGGGTCTCATCCGCTCATATTTTAGATGGAAAAATGCCCCGTAGTCTTCTAGATATTTTTTCAAATCGGAATGTTGGTACGCATATCACCGCGTGAGCTATTTATAAAAAAAGCCTTTTGAAATAGCTCATATAAAGTGGCGTATAACTATACCTAGTGATTTAATTACCTGCTAAAATTCTTTTTTTTAACAAATGTGTGTTTTTATGAAGCTAAAAATTCAGGATTTATTGAATGAACTGTTAACGAATTCAATTGTTAGTTCAGGCAATATTAGTAGCCAAGCAAAGGGTATATTGTCGAGTATGAAAACAGAATTTGAAAAGCTGGCTAAGAGCGATGTTGCTAATAAGCAATCAGAAATGATTCGCCTGTTTGTCGGTGGGACTATTTTGGCACTTATTCAAGATGATGCTAAATATCGATATCATTCTAAATTATATCCGCACACCACTCTCATTCAAAGTGCTCTTGACATTGAACATGAGTCGTTGATTGCTCAAATATATACAATCGGTGCAGAAGCGTTGTCTCATCTTCCAGCCTCATTTTATGGCGATCTGTTCAAAATCGAAGAAAAGCTGATTAATGCTGGTGAGCCTATTCCCTTTTTTCCTGAACTTCAAAGAAATGCTCATAAAGTCGATCAGCTCGTTAAATTCTGCATATCTCATAAAGATAACTTAGAGTGCGCTGAGATTGATACAGATGATTTAGATCCTATCGATCATGAACTTGAATACGTGAGCCCTGAAAAAGAGAGCACTACAGGCCTTCGAACAGAAAGAGCCACCAATGCTTCATCGACGATGAATATTAGTATGCAAGTATTGGGTGGGTTTATGGCTGTTCTCGGTTGTGCCACAGTAGCGGTTGCGTTTGTTGTTCTCAATGCTGCAACTTTTGGTACGGCAGGATTAGTGGTGGCAGGTTTAGGTCTTTCTTCAGCGCTTCTTGGCGTTGGTCTCTTTGCAACAGGTACATTTAAAAACAGAAAAAAACCGGAAGAGGATGAATCTTTAGAGCATGCAGCAGCAACTGCGGCTTATTAGGGATTGGAATTTTTATAAAAAATTCAGTCCGTAAGGAGCGACGCGTATTACGGGGATCATTAACAAGATTCTGTTGTCTGCCAACTCCCTTACGGGCTACATTCATTTTAATTTAATAGAAACTTATAAAGGTCCTGATACACCGCCGATATCATCCCGTTCTGCTGCGGTGCAATGAAAATTGTATCATCGCCAGCAATTGTACCAAGTATTCCTTTCACTTGTTCAAGGTCAAGAAGTCGTGCGACAAGTTGAGCAGCACCTGGTGCGGTGTTAACTACAATCAGTGATTCGTTGTGTGAAATATTTAAAATCAATTGCTTTAACGTATCCTTGGGTGAAATAGATACTAATTCTGTTGGTAGGCGGTATACAACACGATTATCTTCCGTCATTTTGATGGCGCCAATTTTATGCAAAACGCGTGAGATTTTTACTTGGTTTGCGATTAACCCCTTTCTTTCTAAAGCAATACGAATATCTTCTTGCGTGCCTGCACTCTTATTACGCAATAATTCCTGGATGGCTACGATGATATCAGCTTGATCATTGGGTTGCTTTGACATGGTAGCGTCCTTATGGTTCGAAAGTGATTTATGCTAACGCATTTCAGTGTGGCTGGCTATATTACTGTTGGTTACCCATGAATTTCGCATGGTTCATACCGGATAGGGCGCTTGTGGTTTTGTAGCCCGTATGTAGCGCTGCGAAATACGGGCTACGATACTCTAAACCGCAAGTGCTTGCATTCTACTCAATAATGTATAACAATGCATTTAAATGAATAAATATGCATTTGGGGTGGTTATGAAAAATAGTCATTTTGGCTTGTTAGCCTTGGCTGATGGAACCATTCATCAGGGGACAAGCGTTGGTGTACACGGCTCTCTTTGTGGTGAGCTGGTTTTTAATACAGCACAAACAGGATATCAGGAAATTTTGACAGATCCTTCTTACTGCGGTCAAATTATTGTGTTCACTCAGCCCCATATTGGTAATGTTGGAATCAATATGGCTGATATGGAGTCGAAGAAGATTCATGCAAGCGGGGTCATCATGCATACACTATCCAGTTCAGTTAGTAACTGGCGATCGGAGCTCTCCTTGGCAGATTTTCTTAAAAAAGAGCAGGTCATTGCTCTTGCTGGTATTGATACACGGGCATTAACCCATCAGTTAAGGAAATCTGGCAGTCAATCGGCGTGTTTAACAACTGAGGCGGATCCAGAGCAAGCGTTACAAAATGCAATAACATGGCCTGGATTAGTTGGAACAAATTTAACAACCGTTGTGTCTACAAATAAAGCATACCAGTGGCACAAAAGCGATGATTCAAATTTTCATGTTGTGGTATACGATTTTGGTGTCAAAAATACGATTTTAAATTGTTTAGCAAATCATGCCGGTCAGATCACCGTTGTACCAGCAACAACTTCGGCAGAAGCGGTGCTTGCATTAAATCCATCGGGCATTGTTCTCTCTAATGGTCCAGGTGACCCTGCTGCTTGTTTTTTAATCATTGAAACGATTAAAACACTATTGAAGCATGCCATTCCTACAATGGGTATTTGTCTTGGCCATCAACTGCTAGCCATTGCCAGTGGGGCTGAAACTGAAAAAATGGTCTTTGGCCATCACGGTGCGAATCATCCCGTTCAATGCGAAGCCACAGGAGCGGTCAGTATCAGTAGTCAAAATCATGGGTTTGTTGTTGCGGATAGCAATTTACCCACATGCCTACAGGTTACACATCGTTCATTATTTGATGGAACAATTGCTGGCTTTAAACGGGTAGATATTCCTGCCTTTGGATTTCAAGGCCACCCTGAAGGTGGACCAGGTCCTACCGATCTTTATCACTTATTTGATCACTTTAACGTTCTGATGCAGGTGTCTTATGCCAAAACTAACTAACATTAAATGCATTTTAATTATTGGGGCAGGGCCCATTGTCATTGGTCAGGCTTGTGAATTTGATTATGCCGGTACACAGGCTTGCAAGGCTTTGAAAGCAGAGGGCTATCGTATTGTATTAGTTAACTCCAATCCTGCGACCATCATGACCGATGCAGAAATGGCTGATGCAACCTACATTGAACCTATTACTACGGAATTTTTAGAGAAAATTATTCAAAAAGAACGGCCCGATGCATTATTACCCATCTTGGGTGGGCAGACAGCACTCAATTGCACATTGGCACTGGCGAAAGCTGGTATTTTGGAAAAATACAATGTTGCAATATTAGGCGCGTCAGTTAAAGCCATTGAGCTTGCAGAAGATAGAACGCAATTTCAAGCGCTAATGAAACGTATCGGTTTGAATGTACCGAAGTCAATTACGGTACACAATGCTACTGATGCTAAAGCAGCACTGGATCATATACCTTTACCGGTGGTTATTCGAGCTTCATTTACTTTGGGTGGAAGTGGCGCTGGTATTGCAAAGACTGCTGAGGAGTTTAGCTATTTGTGCGAGCAGGCATTTGCCGCATCATCCTTTCAAGAAGTGGTCATTGATGAAGCGTTGATGGGTTGGAAGGAGTTTGAACTGGAAGTCGTTCGCGACAAAAAAGACAACTGTATCATTGTGTGCGGTGTTGAAAATATTGATCCATTGGGTATTCATACCGGCGATTCTATTACAGTCGCCCCCATCCAAACGTTAACGGATAAAGAATATCAAGCCATGCGACAAGCTGCTTTTGCAGTATTAAGAGCCGCAGAGGTGGATACCGGTGGCAGTAATGTTCAGTTTGCGGTGCATCCTACAAATGGAAAAATGGTGGTGATTGAAATGAATCCAAGGGTGTCACGATCCTCGGCATTGGTTTCTAAAGCCAGCGGGTACCCGATTGCAAAAATTGCTGCGAAATTAGCAGTTGGATATACCTTAGATGAACTAAAAAATGATATTACCGGCAATCAGTTGCCCGCGTCTTTTGAACCTAGTCTTGATTATGTAGTGGTTAAAATTCCACGATTTAATGTGGAAAAATTTCCTGAAACTTCACATGCAAGAGGACCACAAATGCTCTCTGTGGGTGAAGTGATGGCAATAGGACGAACGTTTCCCGATGCGTTACAAAAAGCAATGAGAAGCTTAGAAATTGGGCAAAATGGTTTTGGTGATCTTTATGCGGATATCGATATAGCATCACTTGAACAACTGTTAGCTGAAGCAACGCCCTTACAATTCTGGGCAATTGGTGAAGCATTTAGACGCAACCTTAGCTTGTCAGACATAAAAAAATTCACCCAGATTGATCCTTGGTTTTTAGTTGAAATTCAAAATATTATTAATATGGAAAAAGAGATTGCTGCAAATGGTATTTCTACGCTTAATCACGAGTCATTGCTACGGTACAAAAAAAATGGGTTTAGTGATGAGCGAATCGCCAATTTATTAAATAGCGACAGGGATGAAATTTATAAATTAAGAGACTTATGGAACATCCATCCTGTTTATAAGCGAGTTGATAGTTGCGCAGGGGAATTTGTAACACCTACCGCCTATCTTTATAGCTCGTATGAAGCCGTATGCGAAGCGTTACCCAGTCATAATAAAAAAATGATGATTATTGGCAGTGGACCGAATCGAATTGGTCAAGGGATTGAATTTGATTACAGTTGTGTGCAAGCCGCCAAGGCTTTATCAGCTGCGGGGTATGAAACAATTATGGTGAACTGTAATCCAGAAACAGTTTCAACGGATTATGATGTGGTTGATCGATTGTATTGTATTCCTTTAGCACTAGAAGACATTCTTGCTGTCATAAACATTGAGCATCCTGACGGTGTATTGGTGCAATTTGGTGGTCAAACACCCTTACAGCTAGTTGATGGATTAACCGCCGCCAATGTTCCGCTAATTGGGGTCAATGCTGATATGATTCTTCAAGTAGAAGACAGGCATTTATTTCAGCAACTATTGCAAAAACTATCGTTAAACCAACCCCAAAATGACTGTGTTTATACGATTGAAGAAGCCAAGAAATCGGCTCATAAAATAGGGTTTCCTCTTATTGTACGACCTTCATTTGTGCTAGGAGGGGCGTCGATGTCAGTGGTTAATCATATGGATGAATTAACGTTTTGTCTCAATAAAATATTTTTGCAAGATAGCAAACATCCTGTGCTAATCGAGGCTTATCTACATGATGCTACAGAAGTTGATATTGATGCGATTACTGATGGAGAGAAGGTCTTCATCCCTGCCTTATTGGAGCACATCGAGGCCGCAGGCATTCACTCCGGTGATTCTGCTTGTATTACCCCGCCTGTGTATCTATCAAAGCAGGTACAAGCTGATATTAAAAAGCAAATTGAGTTGATTGCCAAGCACTTGAAACTCAAAGGTGTTTTTAATGTTCAATGTGTCGTCAAAGATGAGAAAGTTTACATTATTGAAGTTAATCCTCGAGTGTCAAGGACGCTACCTTTTCTATGCACAGCAACAGGTTTGCCGTTAGTAGAGATCGCAACGCAATGCGCTCTTGGCGAGAAGTTATCTCGTTTAAATGTTCCAACAACCATTGAGCTGCCTTTTTATTGTGTCAAAGAAGCCGTATTACCATTTACTAAATTTATAGCATCACCAGCGATGTTAGGTCCTGAAATGAAGTCCACAGGAGAGGTTATGGGGATAGGTTTCTCACCAGTGGAAGCTTATGCTAAAGCACAAATTGCTGCTGGAAATGAGTTACCAACAACGGGCATCGCGTGCTTAATTGCCTCAAGCCATTTAGAAACGCAACTAAGCATGCTGGCTAAGAAACTTGAGAACTTGGGTTTCACCGTTTATCAAAACAACCAATGTATACATTTAGAAAGAAGCTCGCTCATTATTGTGTTGAATGATCTATTGCAGCCTAATCAAACCATTCAGGATGGGATTCGAGTCGCGGTTAACCACAAAATTTGCCATGCAACCACAACGAAAGCTGCATTTGCCTTGGTTGATGCGATTGAATACATGACAAAAAATGAGTTATCTGTTGACTCCTTACAGACGCATTACCAGCAAATCAAATACGGAGTGGGTCAGCCCAAACACTTATTAACCGGTGAAGAGCTTTCTCCTACTGAAATCAATCAGATCATTGCACAAGCTAAGCAATATAAAGCAGCCAGAAACCACGGAAAATTATCAACGGAATTAGCAGGGAAGCAATTAGCAATGCTATTTGATAAAGCGTCGTTAAGAACTCGATTTAGCTTTGCTATTGCCATGCAGGAATTGGGTGGTGGTTATATTGAGAGTGTTTCAACAACTCGAAAATCAGAAACACCCCAGGATCAGGCAAGAGTATTGAATGGATATTGTCATGCGGTCATGGTTAGGACACATGAAGATTCCTCGCTTCAGAAAATGAGTGCTGTCTCAACAATTCCTATCATAAACGGCTTATCGAATCTTTATCATCCTTGCCAAATATTGGGGGATTTATTAACACTAGAGGAGCAATTTGGTCAGTTGAATGGACTAACACTTTGTTATGTAGGAGATGGTAACAATATCTTGCATAGCTTGTTATTACTAGCTCCGCAGATGGGCGTAAATATACATTATGCATGCCCACCGACAAGAGGACCTGTGCAGGATATTTTAACGAGGAGTCTTGCAAAAACAAATGCTCATACGGGTCAAATTCGATCGTTTGCTGCACCGCTTGAAGCAGTCAAAGGCGCGCACGCAGTTTACACCGATGTATGGACCAGCATGGGTTTTGAAGATCAGGCAGCTGATCACTTGTTTGATGGATTTCAGGTCAATGGGATGTTAATGAGCAATGCAGCACCTGAATCGGTATTCATGCACTGCTTACCGATGGCGCGTGGTCAAGAGGTAAGCAACACTTTACCAGATGAGCCCTGTTCAGTCATTTTTCATCAAAGTGAAAACCGATTGCACATTCAAAAGGCGATATTGCTTTATTGCATGTCATCAAACTGAAAATAAAACAACCCTCGTCATTACGAGCTTGCAAAGATCCAGTTCCGTAAGGTGACTTCTAGATTGCTTCACAAGCTCGCAATGACGAGATTAAGACAACGGTATATTTTTAACTGGAGGCTGTAATGAGTAAAAAAATTATTCTCGCATATTCGGGTGGTCTTGATACGTCTTGTTCTATCAAGTGGCTACAAGAACAATATGGATTTGATGTGATTGCAGTAGCTATGGATGTAGGTGAGGGAAAAGCATTAGATCCAATCCGCGAAAAAGCTTTGGAAATTGGTGCGAGTAAATGCTATCTACTCTCATTACAAGAGCGTTTTGCAAACGAATATCTTGCAACGGCTTTAAAAGCTAATACGCTATATGAGGGTGTCTATCCGCTCATTTCCGCTTTATCTCGACCATTAATTGCTGAATCACTGGTTGAAGTCGCAAGAAATGAAGATGCGGTTGCTGTGGCTCATGGTTGTACAGGAAAAGGTAATGACCAAGTGCGTTTTGATGTGACCATTAAGGCATTAGCTCCTGAATTGCAAATAGTTGCACCAGCAAGAGAAAATCCTATGCCAAGGGAGCAAGCCATTGCATATGCTGAAAAGCATCATATTCCATTGCCCATTAATTTGCATAATCCATTTAGCATCGACCAAAATCTATGGGGTAGAAGTTGTGAATGTGGTGTTTTGGAGGACCCTTGGGCTGAGCCACCAGAAGAAGCTTACGCATTAACAAAAAATATCACCATGGCTAAAGAAGAAGCAGAAGAAATCACGATTGATTTCTATCAAGGTCTACCCGTTGCCTTAAATGGAAAATATTTGTCGTTTGCAAATATTATTACTGAATTGAATGATATTGCAGGACTGCATGGTGTTGGGCGAATTGATCACATCGAAAACCGATTAATTGGCATAAAATCTCGAGAAGTCTATGAGGCTCCAGCAGCAATGACGCTAATTACTGCTCATAAAGCATTGGAGTCGTTGACGTTGGTCCGTGAAGTGGCTCACTTTAAACCAATAGTCGAGCAACGCTTAGCCAATTTGATTTATGAAGGCTTGTGGCATTCACCACTAAGGGTAGCATTGACCGCGTTTATTGAAGAGACACAGCAATATGTAACAGGACGTGTACGAATTAAACTACATAAAGGTCACGCAATTGTGGTGGGAAGAGAATCGCCGTATTCACTCTATATTAAAAATCTTGCAACCTACGCGATCGACGACCAGTTTGATCATCACGCAGCTCTCGGCTTTATAAAATTATGGGGCTTGCCCACACAAACCCAATATGGGGTCCAGAAAAAATGAAAACAAAATTATGGTCAGGACGATTTAACAAGCAAACGCATTCGGAAGTAGAGAAATACACGGCTTCTATTGAGTTTGATAGCGAATTGGCATACGAAGATATATTAGGCAGCCTTGCTCACGCAGCGATGCTTGCACACAGTGGGATTATAACGGCTGATGAAAGCAAGCAACTGCAGCAAGGGTTGCAAAAAATTGCCGAAAATTTAGCGTTGGGAGATGCTGCATTCTCCATTGAGGATGAAGATATTCACATGAATATCGAACGTATGCTAGGCGCACAAATAGGCGATTTAGCTGGAAAACTCCACACAGCTCGAAGTCGAAATGATCAAGTCGCACTTGATCTACACTTATATCTTCGTAAAAAAATGATTGTTATTACAGAGCTATTGTACCAGCTACAGAAGACTTTGTTCGATATGGCGAATCAACATAAAGCGGTTATCTTGCCCGGCTATACGCATTTACAAAGGGCACAACCCATTACATTAGCACAACATTGGTTGGCTTATGTGGCCATGTTGCAGCGAGACATTGACCGGTTAAAATCATGTTGGACGCGAGTTAATCAATCGCCACTCGGTGCTTGTGCATTAGCCGGAACTACGTTTCCTATTGATAAGGAGTATGTAGCCAATGCATTGGGATTTGATGGGATATACATTAATACGCTTGATGCAGTGAGTGACAGGGATTTTGTTATCGAATTTATGTCTGCGGGTTCGCTTATCATGATGCATCTGTCCCGCATGAGTGAGGAGTTGGTCCTTTGGTCTAGCCAAGAATTTAATTTTATTACCTTCGATGATGCGTTCTGTACTGGCAGTAGCATCATGCCACAAAAGAAAAATCCTGATGTGGTGGAGCTAGGGAGAGGCAAAACAGGACGGGTATATGGTGCATTATTTACATTATTAACCATCATGAAAGGGCTTCCTTTGGCATATAATAAAGATTTGCAAGAAGACAAAGAACCTTTGTTTGATGTGGTTAAAACGATAGTTCAAACCCTATCGATATATTCGCCATTATTAGCAAGTTTAAAGGTCAACACGGAAGCCATGTATGCTGCAAGTGTTACTGGATATTTAAATGCTACAGTATTTGCGGAATATCTGGTTAGAAATGGCCTGACCTTTCGTGCTGCACATGAGGTTGTGGGGAAAATGGTCGCTTTTTGTATGCAAAAAAATTGCAATTTAGATGATTTATCACTAACTGACATGCAGATGTTTTCTACCGTGATTGATGAAAAAATTTATCAATGCTTATCGGTAGAAAATGTGGTTCTAGCGAGCGATCGTGGCAATATAACAAAAACCTCCGCACTTGAAGCACAATTGCTCGTTCATGAGCAGCATATCACCTTAAATCATGGTTGGGTGGAGGAAAAAAAAGTACATCTTTCAAAAGTGTACTCAACGTTCAATATCCCCATTTAAATGGACAGTGGTATGAGACATAGTCAATCTAGCCCGCATGAAGTGCTGCAAAATGCGGGATCATTTCCCCCGAAGCCACTCCGCAGCCTCTTTAGCATAATAGGTAATAATAAAATCCGCCCCTGCACGATGAATTGCTGTTAACACTTCCATCACACCGTTCCGCTCATCGATCCACCCCTTTTCTGCTGCAGCTTTTATCATCGCGAACTCGCCACTGGTATGGTACGCACCTAAAGGTAAAGAAGGAAATGCGTCTTTTACTTGCCGAATGATATCAAGATAGGTATGCGCAGGCTTCACCATCAACATGTCAGCCCCTTCAGCGACATCGAGAGCACACTCACGGACAGCTTCATTGCCGTTTGCATAATCCATTTGGTAGGTACGACGATCACCAAATTTTGGCGCACCCTCTGCCGCGATACGGAAGGGACCATACATCGATGAAGCATATTTAACTGAATAGCTTAAGATCGGTAGATGTTGATAACCGGCGTTATCGAGTGCTTCGCGTATTTTAAATACCATCCCATCCATGTTACCGCTTGGCGCAATAATATCTGCACCAGCATTTGCGTGGCTGACGACTTGCTTCGCTAATAAATCCAGAGTCTTATCATTATCAACAAAGACCTCGGTTTGATGATCATGCTCACCAACGACACCACAATGGCCATGATCAGTATATTCACACAAGCATATATCAGACATGACGAGCATATCTGGTGCATGCTTTTTAATAATAGGAATAGCCGTTTGAATAATGCCTTTGTTTGAATAAGCGTCTGTACCTAGAGAATCCTTATGCTCAGGAATACCAAACAAGATAACGCTCTTGATCCCAAGCTCCCATATTGTCTCTATTTCCTCTTTCAAGTGATCAACGCTGATTTGATAGTGACCAGGCATAGAAGAAATGGGATGTTTAATACCTGAACCGTGTTTAATAAATAACGGTAAGACAAATTTATTTGGATTCAATGAGGTTTCTCGCACCAAGGCCCTCAGCGTCGCGTCTCCTCTCAACCGTCTCAGTCGAGTTTTAGGAAATAAACCGGTCTCGTTCATATCAATCTCCGCAACTACAATTTTTGTGATTTGCTTAAACAGTTAGCCCGTATGGAGCGAAGCACAATAAGTGTTCTTCAAATAACATACTGACGTATGCTGTGTACTATACTATCGATACCGTTCGACCCCAACTGGTTTTTCTATTATATTAATATTAGAAATTCGTTCATTTTCTACAAGGATGCCATCGATGAATAATAACGTTCTGTTTTTAAAACCCAGTCTTAAATGCCGCTGTTTACTCCTCATTTTATCGATAGTTCCTTTATGGACCCAAGCAGCGGATAAATCGCATCTTCGTGGAGAACGATATTGTGAAATATTAGTTTCTAAAACGCTTACGAATTATGCGGTGTACAACACGTTGGGATTGAATGATTGCCCTGAACTTATTTGGAAAAAGGTGACTGTTGCAGGCGTTAAAAAAGAATCAGGTGCTGATCGTGTCCACTTGAATGGCCCTAGGTATTGGGTTATCGACGGACTTAAAAACTCCACCTTGATTAACCCAACCACTAAAACGATTTGTGGACTACAGTTAAGAGAGGCTGGTGTGTTACATATTGGTCTGCTTGATTTACTTGAATCAAAAACATCTTATCACGAACTGAAAGTTGCCCGTAAAACAACGTGGGTTTATGATGCAAGCAAACCCGTGTATGAGCTCATTTCTCCCGCGGGTAAAGTATTTGTAATGCAGTCCTATAGCGTGCAACAAGCTCCACAAACAGAAGAATCACTCGCTCAACTCGCTACAAAACTAAAGTTACCCCAAGGCTGGCAATTTAAAACAGGGATACTTAAAAAAATAGAGTTGCTGCAAGCCATTAATAATCAAGCGACCGTTGTCCAAGATAACTTGCTTAATACGTATCAATTAGCAACGCATGATTTTTTGGGAACTTAGCTTTACTCCATTTAGTGAGTAGCGTATCTGCTTGGCCATTTAGCGAATTTTTGGGGTATAATAAGTCACTCTGTAAATAGTTATGGTCATTAAATGCCTTTAATCGTTAATTTATCTACAATTCACACTTTATATCCAATCTCTACCAGCGTTACAGAATTTGCGAAGCTTTGTAACGCTGGTGGTGGCGGATGTGGGGGCTGTTGCCCTACCTTTTTCAAATCCTGGTCTAATTATGCCTGGGTGATGTATCAATACCAAACAAGATATGCCGAACTGATTGAGCCGTATAAATTGGGTCGAATTAGCACGGAGCAATTCTTGGAAAATCTAGCAATTCTCTTTCAGGTGAGTGAGCATAACGAGGGTGCTGTGTTGATTCCTAGAGGGGAAATAAGGGGTCGTTATACGAACGATCCTCGATTAGTACCTTTAGAAGCAGCATGGAATTCACTGATTGGTTTAGAAGAAAATAGGGTCCCACGTTTTCCAGCACTTGTGTCACAATCAGAGCCAGTCTATTTAATATCAAATACCAATGAGTTAAACGTTTTTGCAATTCTTACACTCCTTAGAGAGCAAAATCCGCATATTCAATTTAGATCACCCATCGATATCAGCGTAATGGAAGATAACAGACCCATCGAAATTGCAGATAATATTTTCCTCTGCCTATCTTACCGTTATCAGTGCTTTAAAACCCCTCAACAAAGTAAACAAGCAGCGCCGCCATCGACGATGTCATTATTAAAATATTTGGTAGAAGACCAACTTCATCTATCACCGGCTGATGTAACTGTGGTCAGTCAGTATGATGGCGATCTGGCCGAAGCGCAAAGGCTTAAGATTCCTGCAAGGAACATACACAAAGCTGATGAATTTTATTCAACTATTTGTAAAGACTTTAAGCTTGCCAGTGCCTCCTCATTGCCCGCTCTGGGTAGAGAGAGCTGAAGTTAGGTGCATATGATTTAAAGTAAAACAGAAAAAAAACCATTTTCCCCTTGTTGGCGTTGGCTAGGGTGAGGATTTGCAGCCTAAGATCTTTTGGTAAACTTGTTATTAACGAATAGTTGGATAATAACAAACCATAAAAAGGTATAACTTAAAGCATATAGCAGCGATGCATTCGGTGAGGACGTCCAGTTGAATAAATGGTCAGTAATATACAAACGTAAATTTCTAGCTGATCCATCGGCGTTGGGTAGGGAAATCATGGCTTGAATTTTTAGAAATACAACATGCAACACGTAGGCAAGCATTGCGCTCAACCCAAAAATTTCAAATGGTCTAGACCATTTTTTCCATAATTTTATCTCGATGAGCCAAAAACAAAGCGCTAAAAAAATCAATGCTGAACCACCTGTCCATAACACATAGGAACTGGTCCATAGTGCCTTGTTTATTGGGAAATATAGTCCCCAAAACCAGCCTGCTAAAAGAGCGACAAATCCAGCAATGGTTAGCCCAGTGAGTTTTTGTTGACTGTTATATGACGTTAGCAACCAAGCGCCCGTTAAATTTCCTAGGAGGGTGGTCGCAATAGAGGGCAGGGTACTTAAGAGCCCCTCAGGATCAAATACTTTTCCGTAAAGATGCGCGGAGGAGAATAATAGCCTGTCTATATAAGCGGCAAAATTACCGGGTGCTGAGAAGTCATATGTAGGGATGAATGACATCATGAGCCAGTAAGCAATCATAATGCCCAACATGATGAGCGCTTGTGTTATGGTGCGCGTTGTAAGGAATAAAATGGCCGCTATAAAATAGCAAATCGCAATACGCTGTAGGACACCAAAAACTCGGATAGTTGCAACGTCAAAGTGGTAGGGAAACGCGTTGAGAAGCAATCCTACAAAAAATAGAATCAGCGATCTTTTTAATATTTTAGGAAATAGTTCCTTAAATGAGCTGTTGCGGGCGATAGCTTTACTTAATGTGAATGTTATCGATACACCGACAATAAAAAGAAAAAATGGAAAAACAAGATCGGC
>CAMBDN010000031.1 GCA_945865355.1 Legionella genomosp. 1 | reverse complement strand
TTCATTGGCACCACCATGTAAGGGGCCACGCAATGTCCCAATTGCCGAGGTTATCGCTGAATAAAAATCAGCAAGTGTCGCTGCAGTAACGCGGGCTGCGAACGTTGAGGCATTAAATTCATGTTCGGCATATAAAATAAGCGACACATTCATCATATCTCGTTGAATTTTACTAGGCTCTTTGCCATGTAGCATAGAAAGAAAATGACCACCAATGGTCTGCTCATTACTCTTCCCACTGATTTCCTTACCGAAGAAATGATAGGCGTACCAATAACACAACATACCAGGGAATAACGCTAGCAGCCGATCCGCAATATTATACTGCTCTGAAAAATCTTTTTCAGGCTCTAATGTTCCAAGCATTGAGCATCCAGTGCGGAGCACATCCATTGGATGTGTATTTTTAGGAATAAGCTTTAATACTTTTTTTAAATCATCAGGAAGGTCACGCAAATTTTGTAGTTTATTAAGATAGGTTGCTAACTCCGCTTTTGTCGGAAGTTGTCCGTAATGCAGCAAATACGCGACCTCTTCAAACATTGCATGAGCGGCTAGATCATCGATGGAATAACCACGATAGTTCAAGCCTTTACCTTCCTGTCCTACTGTAGCAATGGCTGATTGCCCAGCAACCACACCCGCTAATCCAGCTGATTTATTAACCATCCTGCCCCTCCATAAATTGATCTAGTTTCTTTTCAAAGTCACGATACTTCAATATTTCATACAAGTCATTACGAGTTTGCATATGATCTAACATTTTTTGCTGCGTACCCTGTTCTATAATATTTCGATAAGTGTTTAACGCAGCCATAGACATGGCTCTGAACGCACTTAGTGGATACAAAATCAGGCCCACACCCGCCTGTGCTAGTTGGTCACGAGTAAACAGTGGCGTTTTACCAAACTCAGTAATATTGGCTAATATTGGGACACTTAAATGGTTTGTAAATGATCGATACTCATCTAGCGTGGTCAATGCCTCTGGAAAGATCATATCGGCACCTAACTCTATACAAAATGCGGCCCTTTCTAGGGCTGCTTGCATGCCCTCTAAGGCATAAGCATCCGTCCTAGCCATAATGACAAAGTCAGGATCAATTCGCGCGTCCACAGCGGCTTTAATACGATCGCCCATTTCTTGCTTTGAAACAATCATTTTATTGGGCCTATGTCCACACCGTTTTGCAGCCATTTGATCTTCAATATGAATGGCCGCAACGCCCGCTCGTTCCATCAATTTAACCGTTCGCGCAATATTGAATACATGTCCCCAACCTGTATCCACATCAACGAGCAATGGCAATGAACATGCCTCAGTCAAGCGACGTACATCTTCCAACACCTCAGCCAAGCCAGTCATGCCTAAGTCTGGCAAGCCATAGGATGCATTGGCAACACCTGCCCCTGAAAGGTAAATCGCCTGCCCACCCGCAGCCTCAGCAAGCATAGCAGAGTAGGCATTGACTGCGCCAAGTACTTGCAAGGGTGCTTGCTCTTTAACCAAAGTTTTAAACCGCTTTCCATTAGATGCTGTCACCCAGTCATACTCCTTTTTTAAACGTTCTACTTGAATTTTTAGCACAGCTCTTTAAAACCATCAAATCACTAAATTACCTTTTAAATACCATTTACAATAGCCTGAAATATACACACGATCATCAAGCAGCTCACAAAAAACCTCTCCCTTACGAAGTGAACCCTGAATAGCGTGTAAATTATTCTTATTCAGGCGGGCTGACCAGAATGGTGCAAGAACACAATGGGCCGTTCCTGTCACAGGGTCTTCTGCAATATTATGTCTTGGATAAAAGCAACGTGAGTAAAAATCAGCCTCACTACTGCTGGCGGTTAAAATTAACCCTCGCTTAGGTAACTTTGCAAGCGCTTGCAAATTAACCTGCGCTTGTGACACTTGCTTTTCATGCTTCAATAGAACGATATAATCCAAATCACTATCAAACACTTCCTCTATAGGCCTGTCAATAAGGCCAGACAAAACCTCTACCATGACATCAGTACTGTCCATCTTTGTAAAATTTAAACGAGGGAAATTTAACGTCAGGAGAGCACCATTTTTCCGTACTTGCAGCGGCCCACTCAAACTTGAAAAAATAACAGTATCTACTGTTAACTTGCCTAATTCGAACAAGAGAAAACCCGCAGCCAATGTAGCGTGCCCACATATATCAATTTCACCATTAGGAGTGAACCAACGAATTTGGTAACCGCTGCTATCCTCGATAACAAACGCTGTTTCAGACAGATTATTCTCAAAAGCAATAGCTTGCAATAACTCGTCATTTAGCCATTCATCTAATAAACAAACAGCGGCAGGATTTCCATGAAATACTTTATCAGTAAAAGCATCTATTTGAAAAATCTCAATGCTATCCACAGGGTCCCTTAATTCTGAAAAATAACTGCGCGAAGATTAACGATCCGCTGCTTAAATAGCAAGACTTGACTTTTAAAGGATGATAATTTATCTGAGTATATTGTCGGAGGGCTCCATCGTCTTGCTCTTGCGCCACAATGCCTCCCTAGCTAAGGGGCTTGGGTCTTTTACCCCGGTCGGACTTGCGCCGACTAAATGTCTCCGCCTCATTTTTACCACTGGGTGTTTTAACCAGCAAAATTCGCAGGTTTTCACGGCTTTAAAGTTAGAATGGTTTTAGAGGTTTTTTGGGACATTGACCCGACCGCTTTCGACGCAAGACTAATTCAGCACGAAATTAAACACCCATGCTTTGACCTGGTTCTGGTCCTGGTTCTGGTCCTGGTTCTGGTTCTGTCGACAGAAGGTTCTCCCGAGAACGCACAAGATCGACTGTTCTTATTTCATTGAGGTGACTAACGGCCGCCAAATCATCCATGACGCCCTCCAACCACCCCCCGCGCTCGTGCGCCCATACCCCTGCCGTCTCCCCACGAGTTAATGCAAAATCAATCCCAAGACCTGAAGAATCAGAAATAGCCAAAGGAAACAACTCAGCGTCCATAGACGTCCTATAATTAATAAAACTTACTCTTCTCGGCAAGTTCGCCTCATTAAACGCAGGTCTGGGGTTAAATGACCGGTCCGGGCGGCAATATTCATTCACCACATGAACCGGCAAATCACGCTGCGCAATGCCGACTTCCATCCAAGCCGCTTTTATCGCAGCCCAGTTCTTTGTGCCGTACCAGTTATCAGAACCGTCAACATATCGCTGCAATGCAGATATAAGCCGTGACAAGTCAAAATGAGCACTACGGTGTTCTGTGTCTCTTTGGCTATAGCCAAGTCCTACTGGTTGATCTGTCGCTGCATCGATACGCTCTATTTCATCAATGCGTGCTAACACTTGCGCCTTCGTCTCATCATCCATATGGCGCTCTAGCATTCTGCACATCTGCGTATCCTTGGCCCAATAAGCATATTCATAGGCAGTGCAATTGAAAGTGCGGCCGGAGTAATCGGTGAAAACACCAGGCGTTCTGAGTAAGTCTTGCTTATTGGCAGGTGAAGCCGTTAATAAGGCATCGATCTCATCTTGACGCCCTTTTGCTACACCAGGTAAAAATTGACGCTTTTGAAATATTAGATGTGCGCGGCACGCTACTTTGACCGTCTCGGGTAATTTTTCAAATTGCTCATCCGTTATTCTTTCCAACAGGGCTTCAGGTTCTATGTCTATAGTGCCCGCAACCCATTCATTCTTGTGTGGCATCTCTGCAGGATGACCTGCAAAATCTGCACGAACAAGGGAAAAGTAATCTTGGTTCGGTAAAGCCGCATCAACGATTTCCGCAAAATTCGTGCAAATAGAGCCTTGATGGGTCACAAATTTAGCGGTTTCACCGGTAGCATCACAGTCCAATATCATAAAATCATCCATGTGGGGATTTTCGTTGGTAGCCGTGACCGTTCGATAGGTTCGTGCAAATTTTTGTATTATTGCAGTCACATCATCGGCACTTAGGGGGCGAGATAGTCCGAAGTCAAGTGCATGCTCATTACAAAAAGTGCAAACTTGTCTCTCTACATCATCCTTCGCACTTAATGCGCTAGCAACAACGCTGACCAAGTCATTGCTTAAAGCCTCCGACGCATCCAGTATGGTTCCAAAATTGTGAGTACTAATGCCGCGAGCTTTGCAGTAGATATTAACGATGCTTAAGAAAAATTGCGTAAGAATCGATAAGCGTTCTGTTCGTATAGCTTCAGCTGTCGAATCTGGAATACTATAAAAAGGTGGGGTTGGCATATTCTCCCACAGATCTCTGGCACAAGCGTCTAATAACGCCTCAACATACTCCTTTGGTGTTGCGGGTGAATCTTCGTCAAACGCCATTACTTCATCGATGACTGTTTGATTGCAAGGCGTACTATCAGTCTGTTGTGTAAAATCAACGTTTACACCAAACAATTGAAGGCATTGTTCGGTTAACACCCGCTGGATGTCAGTAAAGATGGGCGATGCGGGTAAATGAGCTAATACGGCCTCGGTTAAACGGGTTCGTGGGTCCTGCACGGTTATCTTTGTGGTCGGAAACGTCCTATGCATGGCATTATACAAAGCTGATAATGGACTACCTCCAGCATCATTACGGCGGTTAATATTAAATGCAGGGTTAACGACCCTCGAGTAGCTATCTTGGTTACGTGGTCTTAATTGGATGCCATATAAATTAGAAGGCCTTGTTATGAGTGCATTCATCGCGTCACCATAATTCTGCCGCATCGCTGAAACCGCCAAAATATAGGCCTCTATCTGAGCCAGTCGCGCTTCCTTAGCTACCCGCTCTTGTTTGCCTACTTCAAGTAATTCGATATCGAATGCCAGTGCCTCTTTATAAGCAGTTAATTCATGAAGTGCGCCACCATCAAAAAAGTCTCTTAATGCCACGGTTGCTTGACACGTATTATCGGTACTGATTTCATTTCCACCGACAACAGGCACAATCAGATGAACCTGATTGGTTTCTTCGTTGATAGTGATATACCTTGATGCTGTTGGTTCAGTCAATGGAATTCGCATGATTCATTCTCTACATTTTATTTGATTGAATGTAATAATTATAGCGGAAAATATACAATGTGTTTTTTTATTGGTTTTTCGCCATGCGTTAGGTCTTGATATAATCAGGTGGGCTCACATGAGATTTCTAATTATTACTGCTTGGATGGAATTCACGGGGAGGTCTGGATTGTCTCATTTTGGAAAATGGCTAAAGTCCAGATGATGAACTATTGGGAATCGCAATCTTCATATTCTTCTATGCTTGAAACAATTTTACTGAAATAATGATAGCCCTTTTATGATGAGGGCAATGTTGTCGGTCGAATGAGGCTTCGCCTTAGGAATCGTGCTGGTGATATGGATTGCACCATCGCTCGCGATAAAGAAGAAGGCTCGTTGTTTATTGTTGCCGCTAACCACTCTGCACTCAACGGAATCGTGGTTAATCCACGCGATCCAAAACCGGTACAAATAAATAATCCATCATAAAACAAGCCGGGTAGAGGGATCCAACGCTTAGAATTACTGATGAGGCCTGCAAATTGCTGTTTAAACAGCTCAGCCTGAGCGACCCGCCCTACCAAGGGCAAATAATCAGGCGCTGCAGCTCGTACACCCGACCAATGGCCAACTACGGTATCAGGCCATTCGATAGCTGTTGATAAGGCATTTAGTTTTTCAATATTTAGCACATCATCTACCACGTGGCATGCATTAACTACCCTACCTGAATTATATGTTGCACCTAAGTCATGAATTCCATCAACTGCTGGGATAAGATGACCTTGAGCGCATAAAGGTAATTTCAACGCGGAGCTACTCTTATTACTCATGATTGAAGTCATTTGTCCGTGGATGGACTTCAACGGCAAATGAGCCGTTTGGTCAAACTCGTTCGCGCGATAACCATTGGCTATGACTAGAACCTCTGCCTGATGTTCATTGACATGCCACAAACGTCCATCATTAACGATAGAAGTTACATGAGTCTCTCCCTCCCACTGAATGCCTTCCATTTTGATCAATCGCTGACAAAGTGCTGGGGAATCAATCCAACCAGAATAAGGCATAAATAATCCACCAGCATCTAAGGGTATACCTGCTATCGTAGAAGCGTGCTCTGCGTTAACCAATGTACCCAACTCCGGATAGTGAGCTAGCCACTGCTGTAAATTATCTTGAATTAACCGCTCTTTCTGATTGTAAGCCAACTGCAATATGCCTGATAAGTTGCCAATCGGCCATTTATTCAACAAATCATGATAAATACGAATAGCGTATAAATAGGAGCTCAGCATAAATCCGTTTAAAGGCGAGTAAAAAGACGACAACTTAGGATATAAAATTGCATGCCGATTTCCTGAAGCGCCACGTCCAGCAGACGCATTGGCATCGATTAATGTAACCACCCAGCCGCGTCTTGCCAAAGCATAAGCCGTATAACAACCTGCAAGCCCCGCACCCAGCACTAAGGCACGTTTGCAAGTAACCCGCTTAGGCGTTGGCACATGCCAAGGGGTAGATCGAATGGTACGACCCACAGGTACCGGTTCAAATTCAGCAACCATCATCGCTTGCTTTTGCTGTTCACTAATATTAAATCCCGACGCAGATAACCCCTGCTTAACCCCGTCTGCTAAGTTGTACGTCGCGAGTGTAGTGTTTTTTTTAGAGAGCATTGCGATGGTAGTAAATAATTGCTCACTCCACATTTGTGGATTTTTTAAAGGCGAAAAACCATCCATAAACCAAGCATCGACGTGAGACTCACGTAGCTCCTTTTCAATAATGGGATCACCACACACCAACAGCTCTCGATAGCAGCTCAGCACATCGCCCAACATCAAGGTCAAATTGACCCGCCCCTCATCAAATTGCAGCAGATGAAATCCGGGGGTTAAGATTGGATAATTATCAAGTAATTTCTCTGCAAGCTCCTGAAACTCAGGCCATAAAGCTAAGCAGCGCAATAAATCGTCTCGATTTAATGGATATTTCTCACATGAAATAAAATGCAACCTTGATGATGGCGATGCATATTGACGCCATAACGACCAAGAAAGAAGGAAATTCAAACCAGCAGCAAATCCTGTTTCAGCAATGACAAAATGCGGGCTAGGCTCCGCCGCAAGTAATTGCCACCGCTGAATGAGTTGATTCCCTTCAATAAAAACTTGCCGGGCTTCGCTGATGCTGTTTTCTTTGGAATAATAGCTTTCATCAAAAATCGTTGAATGGGGCAGGCCCTCCTGCCAAGTAATATCTGCCGTTTGTATGGGCTCAAAAGGACGGCTCATGATCCATCTGATGAAAAATCCAACAATAAAGGAGCGTGGTCCGATATTTCATCGGGTAATACATGGAATTGATTAATGACGATATCAGGGGAAGTAAGGACATAATCAGCAAATTTTTCATCTTTTTGATACAAGCTGGTCCGCGTAGACGCGACCCCATGTGTTTTAACGAGATTATTCATTCCTTGCTCAATCATATACATGCTTTTAGTATCAGGTCTGAGATTAAAATCACCACAGAGAATTTTTGACGATTTGATGGTATCCATGAACGCCTTGATTCGCTGAGATTGAGCAATTCGCTCAGGACTATCCGTTTTACCCAAGCCATTCCATAAACCATGCACATTTAAAATCGAATATATATGCTGATTTACTCGACACTCTAACCACTGTAAGTTTCTCGAGTGGGTTGGGCCTTTACCACAATAATTAGGATTATTATGAATGGCAACTTCACCCTCACCCAATACTTCAACATGATTTTTTACAAAAATACCGATGCCATAAATTTTATTAACAACAGGTCTAAAAAATCCACGATGCTCAGGTAAGAGCGCTTGTAACTCTGAAAAGATATTAAGACTAACCGGTCTATCTTCATTGGAAATCTTATGGGGCGCCTGATGATACACTTCTTGAAAACAAAAAATTTCAACATCTTGATAGGCTTTGATAAATGCCAACAATGGTTTGTGTACGTGTCCGCCCCAAATGTTAAGTGTAATTAGCCGCATTTTTACAAAAGAGCAGCAAGGACAGTTTCAGCTGCGGCTTGCGTTATTTGTATCTCTTCTTTCTGGTGCGCACTTGAAACAAATCCCGCTTCATACATTGAAGGAGCAAAATAAATACCTTTCTGCAGCATCCCATGATAAAAACGTTTAAATAATGCCTCATCAGAAGCCGCCACATCCGCATAATTCATAACTTGATGTTTATCATTAAAGCAAAAACCAAACATGCCTCCCAACGATGCGCCACAAAATGGCACCTGCAAGGAATCAGCTACCTCAGATAAAGCGGTAATCAATGCTTCGGAGGTGTCTGAGAGATGCTGATAAAACCCGGGTTTTTCAACTTCAGTAAGAGTTGCAAGACCTGCCGCCATTGCAAGTGGATTACCTGATAACGTCCCCGCTTGATAGACAGGACCTTCAGGAGCTAAACAAGACATGATCTCGGCCCTGCCACCCAGTGCACCTACAGGCATGCCACCACCAATCACTTTACCTAAGGTTGTTAAGTCGGGTTTAACACCATAAACCGCTTGAGCGCCACCTAAAGCGACCCGAAAACCCGTCATGACTTCATCAAATATTAAAACGGCTTGATAAGAATCACAAAGTTCACGCAAGCCTTGGAGAAATTCATGACTTGGCATGACAAACCCCATGTTCCCAGCCACGGGCTCAACAATAACAGCAGCAATATCCGTACTAAATTGTTCAAATAGACGCGCAGTCTGCTCTAAACTATTAAAATCAGCCGTCAGCGTGTGCTCAGTAATGCTTGAAGGAATTCCTGGAGTAGAAGGGATCCCCAAGGTTAATAGTCCAGATCCTGCTTTTACCAATAAGCCATCGCTATGACCATGGTAGCAGCCATTATATTTAATGATTTTATTGCGACCTGTAAAACCTCGCGCCAAGCGAATAGCGGTCATGGTTGCTTCAGTGCCTGAGTTAACCATCCGAATTTTTTCTATTGAGGGCATTAATGAAATTATTTTTTTTGCTAATTTAACCTCAAGCTCAGTAGGCGCGCCAAAACTCATGCCTTGCTGTAAAGCAGTTGTAACCGCCGCTATAACATTCGGATGACAGTGACCAAGTACCAGTGGTCCCCACGAACCCACATAATCGACGTATCGTTTATCATCTACATCAACGAGGTAAGCCCCGCATCCCTGTTTAAAAAACACCGGTTCACCACCGACACCTTTAAAGGCACGGACGGGCGAGTTGACGCCCCCAGGAATTACGGCTTGCGCTTGTTCAAATAGTTGTTGTGAGTAACTCATTTCAGTCCAGCTCTTACTTGATTTACGAAGGATTTTACAGAGCCCATTTATCATTAGCAAGAAACTTGCAGCCGTTTATCATCAGCTGTTACAGAATTAAAGCACCGATTGTGCGTGAATGCGGGATAAGTCTTGAACCAACGCTGTTTTATAAGCGTCATCTGAGGTATTAACTTATCCTATTTAGCAAAAAAGGCGGCACCACCCAAAGCTGCTCCAAAAATACAACCGATGTTGTGCCAACCATAAACGTCACAAAAATTTGTCCTTTTGTGGTTCAATTACCGGGTTATTCGACCACATGCTGTCGTTCAAAACCACAAAAAATGTACGTTTTTCAATTTATAGAAAGCTTGTCCTCGCATATTTACTTTACAACAGCACAAACAGTAGCTAAATTACCCTGTTTTTAACACTGGGCGATAACAATGCATGCATATAAGAAATACATTTGTGTCATATGTGGTTTTATTTATGACGAAGCTGAAGGCTGGCCCGAAGAAGGCATTGCAGCAGGAACAATATGGGACGAAGTACCTGAGAATTGGTTTTGCCCTGATTGCGGCGCCGCCAAAGAAGACTTTGAAATGATGGAAATAGAGTAACTTCCTCAGAATTTATAACGAATCAATTAGCCCGAATGTAACTTCGGGCTAATTGCTTTAAACCATCAAAAGGGTTTAATCATGACAAGTAGCACGATTAAAACCAATAGGATGGTTGGAGCCTCATTGAATATCCTATAAAAAAACGAGCTTTTATTATTGCGTTCACCGGCGAATAGCTTACAGTAATGCCCACACATCAAGTGATAAATCCATAAAAGAATAACCAGTGACAATTTTGCATGCATCCATCCAGCCTTCATATAATACTCTGGGTGATAAGCGATCATTAAGCATCCCCACGCCGTCGTGAATACCGCAGCAGGCCACATGATTCCATAATACAGACGGCGCTCCATGATTTTAAAACGGTCTCTGCTAATTTTGTCTTGGGCATCAGCATGATAAACAAACAGCCTAGGTAAATAAAAAAGACCAGCAAACCAAGCAACCATAGCAATAACATGTAATGCTTTAATAATTAACATTATTGACGTTTCCTTTGTTTTTTTCTTCGTGCGTACTTGATTAAATTGAGTGATTCAACTGCCAGCGAGAAGCCCATAGCAAAATAGATATACCCTCTGGGTACGTGAAAAGAGAAACCGTCTGCAACTAAAACCGTACCGATTAAAATCAGAAAACTCAGCGCCAACATTTTTATTGATGGATATTTTTCGATAAAATGACTGACCGGCTCACTTGCGTATATCATTACTAAAATTGCGCAAGTAATTGCAATCGCCATAACCCAGAAATGACTGGTCAAACCAATCGCCGTTAAGACACTATCAAATGAAAAAATAATGTCCATCAATCCTACTTGTATAACAACACCGATAAATGTTACCGAAGACCTCTTTGAATGACCCCTTGCTTCATCAATATCGCCCACCTCTCCATGAATTTCTTGTGTCGCCTTGGCAATAAGAAAAGCGCCGCCAACAAACAAAAATAGATCGCGCACAGAAAAAGAAAAGCTAGCAAAGGTAACAATAGGCCTAGTGAGTTTAACGAGCAAGAAAGCGGAAGCGAGTAACATTAACCGAGTAACCCAGGCAAACATTAAACCACACCGGCGTGCCTGCTTACGTTTCTCACGAGGAAGCTTATCAGTCAATATTGATAAAAAGACCAAATTATCGATGCCTAGAATGATTTCCAAGACAATCAATGCCAGTAAACTAAGTACAATATCTAATAATTCCATTTATAAACCCTACCTATTGCTCTAGAGTAAGTTACGAGTCAAGCCATAGTTAATGATTCACTTTCATACACAGCTTGGCTATAATCCTAGATTTAACGATTGAAGTCTACTACGATAGCTGAATCTTTCTAACGTATTAACGTAAAATACCAAATGGGTGAACACCATCATCAGATTAATCAAAAAACTGTTGCGTAAAACCAGAGCAAACAATCCTCCGGTTAACTCCAGTAACGTCATACCGCGCAGCCACCATCATGTGTCCAAAACGGATATCAGTGCGAATGCGTTGAAGGTTTTGAACCGCTTAAATAGCGCGGGGTTCCAGGCTTTTCTTGTTGGCGGCAGTGTGCGTGACTTGTTATTGCACAAAGCACCAAAAGATTTTGACGTAGCAACCAATGCAAGCCCAAACCAAATAAAATCTTTATTTCGCAATGCACGTATTATTGGTCGGCGTTTTAAATTAGTCCATATTCTTTACCATCGTGAAATCATAGAAGTTGCAACATTTCGTGGCCATGAACCTGTCGATGAAAATCAACAAACCAATGACCACGGCATGCTGATTCGTGACAATGTGTATGGAACGCTCGAAGAAGACGCTTGGCGTCGTGACTTCACCATTAATTCGCTCTATTACAACATTGATGATGCATCTATTGTTGACTTCACCGGCGGTGTCAAAGATGTAACGCAACGTTTAATTCGCATGATTGGTGATCCAGTAACCCGCTATCAGGAAGACCCGGTTCGCATGTTACGAGCTGTTCGTTTTAGCGCAAAATTACATTTTGAGCTTGCGCCAGAAACAGCCGCTCCACTCGCCGAATTAAGTACGTTGATAAATCATGTATCAGGATCTCGACTATTTGATGAAATGGTGAAGCTCTTCCAATGTGGTGAAGCAGAGTCAGTGCAACGGTTACTGGTAAAGCATGGCTTATTTGCACATCTTTTTCCGCTAACAAATGGGCTGCTAGACGGCCAATATCCTGTTAATGAATTACTCATTATTGCTCTAGAAAATACCGATACACGCATTCGCGAAGACAAACCCGTAACGCCCGCATTTGTTTTTGCCGTGCTGTTATGGTTCCCAATGATAGAACGCACAAAACAATTAAAAGATGAAGGCATGGATCCTTTACCGGCATTAGATAAAGCGATGTCACAGGTGATTTCAGAACAAAATAAAGTGGTCACTATTCCTAAGCGTTTCACACAGGTCATGCGTGAGATGTGGCTGATGCAATACCGATTTTCCAAACGCACAGGCAACAGAGCCTTCAATTTGTTGGAGCACCCCCGTTTTCGCGCAGCTTATGATTTTCTTGCGCTACGGGCACTGGCTGGAGATGAAACAATGGAATTAGCAGACTGGTGGACGACATTCCAAGATGTTGATGCAATTGCTCAAGAAAAAATGATCGCCGCTCTTGCCCCAAGCATGCCTCGCAAACGACACAAACCAAAATCAACTTCATGACACTGTGTTATTTGGGACTTGGAAGTAATTTACGCTACCCTGCGCGCCAGTTAAGGCAAGCTCTGCTGCAACTTCGTAAACTCCCTCGGACGGTAGTCACCCACCAATCCAAGTTTTACTTTAGCAAAGCATCTGGAGTGCAGATGCAACCGCGATATTGCAACATGGTGATTGCCATCCATACAACCCTTTCACCCCAGCAGCTATTGCACCATTGCCAACAAATCGAAACCAATCATCAACGCTCGCGGAAAAAACATTGGGCAGCAAGAACACTGGATATTGATTTATTACTCTTCGGTGAGCGGATCATTAACCATCCCAACCTAACAGTACCCCATCCAGAGATGACTAAACGTGATTTTGTACTGGTGCCACTACTTGAAATTTTCCCCACAGCGCACCTCCCTTCAGGAAAGCCTCTTGCTACTTATCTTAATCACTGTGATACCTATCTTTCTTTGCCCTTACCCACCAACACGGCCGGACAAAGAGCCGCGAATATTGATGAATTGTTAAGAAAGAAAAACGCTTAATAATGCCTTAATATTACTCGGTTAGAATAATAACAGCTCAAAAAAATCGTATATTACGAGAAAAAAAATGTCTAGACAAAAAGTAGAAATTTTACAGCAGCATGCTAGAGAAGGTGGTATGCTTGGAACTCACGCCCAGGTCGCTGGGTACAGAGAAGTTAAAGCTACACGACCATACAATGAATACAGCTTTTTCGGTAAAATACTAGTATCACTGGATTCTGGTATAGCTAGAAATGTAACAGGTATGCCAATATCTAAAGTTGCAGAAGAATTGGTACAAGCTGATATCCTTAGAAAACCAGGCGGCTAAGAATCGCATTAGTAATAACGCACTTTTCTAGAAAATAGTTGAAGACTTGTACCTGGTCTTCGACTTTTTTCAACTTTAAATGGTTACATTTTTTCTTCCTATCAACTAAACTTGGGTCAATCTATCTTTATTGCCTGAGGGTCTGATGTACTCTAATATTTTATTTGCAACCGATTTGAGCGAAAATCATTTTGAGATGTGCCGCCAAGCGGTCGACATTGCCGCTTGTTTTCATGCAAAACTGTTCCTTCTTCATGTGATCGAACCACCAGCCAGTTTACAGCTTGCACAGGGACTAGGGTTTGCTGAATTTGACTATCCCGTTAAAGATGACGCCTTATCTGTCATGCATGTTCTGGGAGAAGCGTTAAACATTCCCGTTAACCAGCAATTTGTTGAAGTTGGTTCCATCAAAATGCATGTGCTTAATAAAGTTGCTGAATTGGCTTGTAATCTAATTATTATCGGTAGCCACTCATCCAGTAAACTTCCCGCTTTTCTAGGTAGCACAGCCCATGCGGTCGTTCACCAAGCGCAATGTGATGTACTTACACTAAGAGCGAAACTCTAGTTTTTATAAGCCACCACTGTAGGAAAAATTTTTGCCCGATCATAAATAAACTCGATTCGGTTAAAACCCACATCCTCCAACTGTTTTTTTGTTTGCAAAGATGTACGATAACATTGAAATTTCGCATCAATAATATCTACAAAGAGTATTTTCTGTAACAATAAGTGGTCTTTATCAATTTTGGACAGATCCCATTCACAGGGTTCCGTTTGGGTTGGTGGTGGCGTTAGAAAGCTGGTTACAAGTTTCCCACCCGATTTCAGTGCCTGATAGAACAACTCAAATAACAGAGTTACTTTTAAATCATCCGGTTCGTAAATAGTCAGACCATTGCTTGAAATTAAATCGTACGCACCCTCTGCATCTAACGCCCATGCATCGGCTTGATGTAATGTCACCCATGAAGTGTGCTTCCTGTTTTCTGCTAGCGATGTTGCATCATCTAAGGTATCTGCATCGTAATCAATTCCATGCAATTGAATGTTATTAATACGCTCATAATTAAGGTAGAGTAACTCCCCCATCATTCCACAAGGAACACACGCAAGCACTGCGTGCTCTTCTACCTTTTTCTGATTTTCCAGCAGAAATATTTGACACCGCTGCTGGGTTGCCAGCATAAGAGGGGCACTATCCAAGATGAAATGTTCTAAAGGTGTTAAACGCTCCCCTTGAGCATTATGGCCCGTAATTCGACCGCGTAATGGATGCATTAACATGTAATCAGTCCAATATCCATTGATACCTTGGTTACGTAATAAAAATCGTCCAAAATCAAATTGGCTAAGCTGCTGAAGCAGCTCTAGCTGATAACCAACTGAGGCATAGGGTTTATCGCCTTGTTTTCTTATTCTTAGTGAAAGTTTTTGGATACAAGCATCAATTGCTTCTGCTGATACTTGATGTGAAATTAAGCTGCTTTGCTCCACAATAACCCCGCTCACGTAGTTTGTTTGCAAGGCTATCTAGAAACATCTAAATATACAACTATCGCCAATGGTATTAAGTGAGGGATTTTCTCTTCTTTTGTCAGAATCACCCAAGCCAAGGAGAGCCCTAACGCTTTGCGCGTATACTAAGCTCTCAATTGACTCGTTACGAACGACTCGTGGGTAATGTAAATGCCTTAACTTAGCAGCATTAAGCTTAGTACCAATTGGTCGCATTATATTGCACACCGTAGCCTGCGCCATAACCATAATAAGCGTCACCGCATCGATTGCATGAAGGACAACAGTTGCTTGTGCAGCAATTAGTCGTTGAAACATAAGTCGCTGTTGGTACATAAGTTGTAGTAGGTACATAAGTTGTCGTTGCAACATATGTTGTAGCAGGAACATACGTCATTGATGCCGTATAGCCGCAACTTTCACAACCCGACTGATATGTGGCGCAACCGGTTAATATTGTAGCTGAAGAAATGGCCAACAATGGAATTAAAAATCGTTTCATGATTGCTTCCTTGCCTCTATTGTGTACATATATTATACGACCAATGTATTTAATTTACAAATTTACGGGGTTGTTTTAAAAAAAATACCTGTCAATGCGCTTTTTTTGATCTATAGGTCTATAATTAGTACGTAAACTTTAAGCAAAGGACTGAATCATGAGTAATCAAATAAGTGTAAAACATATATTAGTACCATTGTTAACTGGATTAGCCTTGGTGTTAGTAACAGCATTATTTTCTACGCAAGCTAAAGCCATGGCTATAGAAACTAACGCCACAAATACGAAGGCCCCTGTTGTTCTAGCTTGGTATTACGGACCAGGATACCGATATTATTATGGTGGTTATAGACGTGGCTGGGGACCTGGTTGGGGTGGTGCATGTCGAAGAGTTTGTTGGCGTGGACCCTATGGTGGCCTCCACTGCGGTACTCGTTGCTAACTAACATAACAACGGCACGACAGCCCATTGATTATCAGGCGCCCCGCTCTCGTTAATTTAAATTGATTGGGCGCCTTTTTATCGCTTACCTTTACTTCTAAGGGATCTCAAACTTAATAACCTACCCAGCTTGAGGCAAAATTCTAACATCCCATTTTGGCAAACTTGAAGAACGCTTAATTTTAGACTGATATTGCCCCATTTCTTTCTTAGTAAGCGAAATCCCTTTTTCATACACTTTATCAA
>CAMBDN010000030.1 GCA_945865355.1 Legionella genomosp. 1 | reverse complement strand
AAATGATAGCCAATCAACGCCTTAATACATGATTCTGGTAGAATTACCGGGTCCCGATTCTGTTCATTTGCCAGTTTTTGCAAAATATTGTTAGCCAGAATTGGAATATCAGATGATCGTTCTTTTAAACTAGGCACTCGTAATTCAATGACATTGATACGATAGTACAATTCCTGTCGAAATCGACCTGCTTCGACCTCACTTAATAAACGCTTATTACTAGCACTTAAAATACGCACATCAACAGGGATTTCATTCCACTCACCGACCGGTTTCACCGCTTTTTCCTGAATAGATCGTAATAATTTCACTTGCATTATCAATGGAAGCTCTGCAATTTCATCAAGAAATAACGTACCGCCCTGCGCTGCGACAAACAAACCCTGTTTGTCGGTGACCGCCCCAGTAAAACTTCCTTTTTTATGCCCAAAAAATTCTGACTCCATTAACTCGCTAGGAATTGCACCACAATTAACAGGAATAAATGGTTTATCACTTCGGGGGCCGTTAGCATGGATCATCCGTGCAACTAACTCCTTCCCTACCCCCGATTGACCATAGATATATACCGGTGCTTGGCTGCGTGCTAGTTTACTGATTTTTAGTCGCAAATCCTGCATCACAACACTTTCACCAAACAGCAACTCACCATGGGGCTTCGGTACAATCTGATGCATCCGGAGTGCCGTATTTACAAGTGCTTTGAGCATCACCAGATCAACTGGTTTCGAAACATAATCAAAAGCTCCTGCTTTTAAAGTATTCACCGCACCCTCGACATTACCAAAAGCCGTGATCACTGCGACCGGTAATTGTGGTTTATTCTTTTGAATATATTGAACGATGCTATACCCATCGCCATCAGGCAGACGCATGTCAGTCAATACCAGAAAGTAATTATTGTTAGTAATGCAATCAATACCCTCCTGAAAACTCGACACCACATCACATAATAAGCCCATGCGTGTCAGCGTCAGTGCTAACAACTCGCGAATATCTGGCTCATCATCGATAACCAAAACCTTTGTCTTACTCATAGCTGCATCTCATGATTTGGATTAAATGTAATGGCAAAACAACAGCCCCTCTCTATTTCAAGCAGGCTGAGACGTGTTCGATTGATTTCGCACAAATCCTTCGCGATAAATAACCCCATGCCATTTCCAGTGATTCCCGTGGTAAAAAAAGGCTCAAAAACATCATTACGTAACTCAGCTGGAATTCCCACACCCGTATCACAGACCGTTAATAGGATGCTTTTTCCTTGATGTTTTACCGAAATAGTAATATGAACTTTGCCCTGCTGATCACGACCATACTGCATGGCATTATCACAAAGTATCACTAAAACTTGCTCTAACTGACCTTGATCAAAGGCAACCGTCTTGCTTTTATTTTGTGGAATGTTGAGTATTATTTCACATTGATTAATTAGGCAAAACTCATGTTTAATCTGCTTAAGAAAAGATGTCAATTCTACGGATTGCATTTTTACATGTTGCCGTTTAGATACATGTAAAACATTTTGGATGACCTTATTCATCCGATTGCAATTATTAATAACCAACTCAGCAAGCCGACTATCTTCATCATTTAAACGCTTACTTTCACCCATTAACTGTGCTGCATGCGAGATGATACCCAAGGGATTGCGTAATTCATGAGCAATGCTTGCAGAAAATTTTCCTAATGCAGCGAGTTTTAATTGTTGTGCTTGTTGAGCGATGACCGCCATGTCCTCAAGAATGATCAAAACTTCAGGTCGTATTGCTGCCGATGTAGGAAAAAAAAACACTTGTAAGTAAGGTTTTTCCAATATCGTTTGTGCTGTTGACAGCCCTGTCCTCCTTTTTTGAGCTAAAAATTGCGTGTATTTTTGGTATAGGGGATGAGAGCATTCTCGTAAACTCATCGCTGCAGTGTGATGTGTGTGATTAAAAAATTGACGCGCCGCTCTATTCATCACTTTGATACGGAGATCGGCATCCAAATAAATCACCCCATATTGCAAACGCCCGATGATATACTCATTAAGACGCTGCATACTCTCCAATTCATTGCCACGACTTTTAGCAAGTAGCTCACTCGAGCGTACCCAATTGACAAAGTACCATGCAGTCAACGCAGTCGCAAAGAAACCGGCGCCGTACATCCCTGTCGTAAAAAATGTAGATAAGTTTTGTTGGGTTCCATAGTCGTATTGAACAATACTCACAACCAATAACATGCAGCTTGCAACAGCTGCAAAAAATATCCCCAAACGTCCGGGGACAAGCACATTCAACAACGCAATAGGCGCGCTTAATAAGATACCAAGCCCAGATTGCATATAGCCAACTGCTTGGATGAATAGCACCATCACAATAATATCAATTGAACCAGACCACAAAACTTGCTGTTTAAATTTAAGGGCACGAACATACCAGATATACAGACAGAACAAACCAAAAAGGACATAAATCAGCAGTCCGACACAATAGAGTTCCTTATTAACCCGGCTGTAAGCATCAAACCAAAATAACCCAAATAAAATGATAATATTTACCCATCGATAAATATTATAAATTAATAACATGGTCCATTGTCTGGTCCATCGATCAAGAAACGGCCTAGTACGCATTCATCTATTTTCCATACTCTTTTTATAACTATAGAATACTCAGCGGCACGCGCCAATGTTTGCATGCTAATTACTGGACGGTGTAAAATCGTTATTGCTGCAAATCAACTTATTCGAGCGTCAATCAATGCCATTTACATTTTTTTTCCATCCTGTAGAAAATCCTGAGCCCATTGAAGAAAGTACCTTTGGCGAACTCAACCTATGCGATCTGGCAAACCTTAGAAAAGAAATTTCAAATGTTAGCCTAGAGCATGACAAGATATTAGCTACAATAAATCGTCTTGCAGCCGATCACGCACGAGTACTGCAATATACTCATGCACTACATTTCAATAGACAGGGTTTTGAAGCTCTCTCCACCCATCTTCAATTTGCAGTTGGCTTTAAGCAACTCATGTTAGGCTATTTAACGAGCCAAATCATACATAACTTAGAATATTTGCATTCCATAGATCAACAAGTGAGTCATCAGCGACAACTCGCTGATGCTGCAGTTAGAAAAAAAGAGCGTCTATTACGTCAATTGCAAGAAGAACAGAGTAATCACCGAACATATAGCATCGCTTTATTGAATGACACACGTGCCTATCGCCATCTGCTATCTGATCTAGACCCTATTCAAATTCAAGATATCATCGTTACGCATCCGTCCATGCCCACCATGGGTGAATCAAGGTTCCCGCTTGAAGATGATGCGTTATATTTAGGCCGAATGATTAAGCAAATTTCATTGTTGGCCTCATTCGCCAAACATCATCACCACCTTAATTGCACCAAAGAAGGTAAAATCAAATTTTCTTGCGAAAACAAGATAACTCGTGTCATTACGGATGAGTTTAGTTTTTATCCTTGTCAACCATTAACCATCATGGCTTATCAGTCTTTACTTAGAGAAATACATACCATTGCGAAATCATTACCTTTAAATATTCATTTAATTCTTGCTAGTTTTCCAGTAATAGATACAAATTCTGAGTTACACAATGTTACGTTACATGTAACCAGTGGACCTCTCCCTGAATTACATCATCATTCTAAAGCAATCCATTCAGATATTGACGTCAGCTATGGCTACAAATTAGCAAACAATCATTCTATTCCAGCGACCCCCTATATGTCACAAATTCATTTAGAAGCACCGTTGCTATTTAGTGCCGGCACCATTCTCTGTAGCACAACAGCCGGTGGTGCAAGATTCATCAATAACATAGAAATTTGTCTTGAGCACAACCAGAATGTCGGTAGAGATTGCTTAAGAGAAATTGTGAGAGCAGCGCAACTGAGCGATGAGGTGTTTCCCATACAATATTCTCACGTACTGAGTTCTCGTATGACGAGGATTTTGCCGTCAGCACCACACAATATTCGTATTACACAAGCTGATGCTACAGTACCAGGACTTTGGATACCTTCGCAGGACCCCAGGGATTACAGTAGCCCCATACCAGAAGCAGTTGTCCATATAGCAAATATTTTTGGTACAGAAACCATTGCACATGTCTTTCAGCCGATGCAAATCTCCGTTTTACCGGATGATTTGTTTGACGCCGTAGCGGATAAAAATGCTGGGATAATGGACACCCAGCTTAATATTGCGGCCGCACCAGCCTTTCTATTGAATCCATTGTTCTGATAGATACCTCACAGCAAAGCATGGCAATTCTTGTATTTTTTTAGGCTTCCGCAGGGGCATGGGGCATTTCGTTGGAGTGGCTGAAACGTTGTGGGTTGTAGTACCCCATCCACATAAAACCAAACTCCACGCTCACCATGAAACTCGCTCGATTCATGGATAGACTTTAATTTATCAGCCTCAATAAAACGTGCAATAAATTCAACATGACCGAGATCATTTCTTTCTTCAGTGGCACTAATGATCCTTAAGCCTATCCAACGAACATTTAGAGCCCAACGCTTCGCTTCATCCTCATCAAATCCGACGAATGGTTTGCCACGCATTGTTTTTTTAATGTATGCGATATTAGCTAAGCTATATGCTGTATATCGTGAGCGCATGAGAGTTTCAGGTGTTGGTGCAGCGCGAGTACCATCGATGTATATCCCACAGCAACTCTCATATCCAAGTTCAGATCCACAAGGGCAATTCAACATTTAATCTCCTAAATTCGAATTTACGAAAACCTCCATTTTCAATAAACCCGGGAAAATATAAAAATATTAGTAAATCTCAAGGTCCGTCATCGAGAGGAGCTTACGTCGCAGGATCTCCGGCATAAACGCTGAGTCACATCCAGGAGATCTCTTGCTCCACTCGAGCTGACATGTTGAATTACAAATATGATTAATATAATTTATTGGTTGGGACACTTGCTAGCTAAAATTAATTTTATTGGCTAGTATTGATAATGTGAGAAAAGGGAGATAACTCATGAAAAATAGGGATAAAATTGTTAAATGCGCCATCACAGCATTTCTTGCGATGGCAACAACTCATGCCACGATAGCAGCACCCGTCGATGAAAAGAATTCAAACACAGAAAAATGCTTTGGTATTGTTAAAGCAGGGTTAAATGACTGTGCTACAGCAACATCCTCTTGTGCCGGATCTTCAAAGACAGACCGACAAGCGGATGCTTTTGTTTTCTTACCAACTGGCGTATGTGAAAAATTAGTTGGCGGTAATTTAAAAGCTGTAAGTCAATAATAATCAACACTAATTTAGATTCTCTTTTATCCTACACAAGGCTTCATTGCTTTTGAAGTACGAGAAAATAGAAACAAGCTATTCATTTACGTTAATGGAGTATGTAATGAGACGAAGTTTTTCAAAGTACATTTTAGCATTGTCATTGTTATTACCAACAGCCCTTCCCTTAAACGCTGCAGCGGAAACCTGGACCCTCGATCCCCAGCACACATATGTCCTATGGAAGATTGGACATTTGGGGTTCTCAACGCAAGCGGGTAAGTTCTATGCCAATGGCACCCTAACAATCGATCAACAAAAACCACAAAATAATAAAGTAGAAGCAACCGTCAAAATTGCTGACATTGTCACAGGCATTCCAGAGCTTGATAAGCATCTTCAAGGCCAGCTCTTTTTTGATGACGCAAAATTTCCAACAGCAACGTTCGTCAGTAACAAAGTGGACGTTATCAATAAAACATCTGCCAAAGTTCTTGGCGTGTTGACTATCCATGGCATATCCAAACCCGTAACACTCAATGTAACATTCAATAAACAAGGTAAAAACCCGATTAGTGATAAAATGACCATGGGATTTAGTGCTACAACAAATATTAAACGATCCGATTTTGGCATGAAAACGCTACTACCAGACCTTGGTGATGAAGTAAAAATTGAGATCGGCGCTGAAGCAAGTCAAAACGCTTCATAAACTGCGGGGCAATATCATGCGAATAACAAATTCAAACGATAGGTATGGGATTATCACTATACTTTTGCACTGGGTAGTCGCCACGTTAATGATTGGGCTGATTATTCTAGGTCTCTGGATGGTTCAGTTGCCAGTGAGCCTGGAAAAACTTAGGTTTTATGGATGGCACAAAGAGTATGGTTTTATGGTACTAGGCCTAGCCATTATCAGAATCATTTGGCGCTTATCGAACATCACCCCAACCCTACCTATTCCCTACTGGCAGGAACTGGCTGCACGCAGTGTGCATTGGATTTTTTATGGGTTTATGTTCGCCCTGCCAATTACAGGCTGGCTGATTACATCAGCTGCGGGGTTACCGGCTTCGTTTTTTGGGCTGATTACCCTCCCTAATCTGGTGCCCCCAAGTGAAGAAGTCAGACAGCTCTTTCAAGAAGTACATGAATGGTTAAGCTACGCATTGATAGCCTTTATAGGACTCCATGCAGCGGCAGCGTTAAAACACCACTTCATTGATAAAGATAACATATTAAGGAGAATGTTCTCATGAAAAAATTTAATCATCTACACACTTGGATGGCTTCATTGTTGCTCGTCGTATTACCCGTCTGTGTTAATGCGGCAGTACCTGAATGGCAAATAGTACCAGACCAAAGCAATCTTTCATTTACTGCCACACAAAATGGGGCCCCTGTAACCGGTCAATTTAAAACCTTTACTGGAAATATTGCCTTTGACTTGAATGATCTTAAAAATAGCAAGGCCGATATCACCATTGATGTCAGTTCGATCAGTGCCTCCTACTCGGATCTAACAACAACGTTGATTACACCTGATTGGTTTAATGCAAAAGCGTTCCCTAAAGCTGAATTTAAATCCAGTGGATTTAATAAAACAGGCGATAAAACCTACCAAGCGAATGGAACATTAACCATTCGAGATAAAACGGCACCCGTGACTTTAACATTTACGGCGATAGAGCCGTCTAAAGACAGGATCACTGTTGAAGGCAGCACCTCGCTAAAACGTAGTATATTTGGGGTGGGTCAAGGTGAATGGGCAAGTACAAAAGAAGTCAAAGATGAGGTCACCGTCAACTTTAAACTCGTTGCCAAAGCAAAATAAGATCGTCGGGCTCTCTAAAATCAAACAGACCGCTAACCAGCAGCGTTATGTTTGATTTAAAAGAGGATTTTAAATGATCCATACTAGCTATTTATGAATCGCACTCAACTTAGGATAACTTATGGACAAGCCATCAGGAAAAAATACCCACACCAGCATTAATGAGTTTGATATGCCAGCACCCCGCTGGATTAGTACTTATCCAGCAGGTCCTTACCGATTCATGAATCGTGAATTTTTTATCGTTACCTATGAAACAGATCCTGATCTGTTAAGAGCCATTGTTCCTCCGCAATTAGAAATAATAGAACCCGTTGTTAAATTTGAGTTTATCCGCATGCCTGATTCCACAGGATTCGGCGACTACACTGAGTCTGGACAGGTCGTACCTGTCCGCTACAAGGGTGAAGTTGGAGGATTTACTATTTCAATGTTTCTAGACGATCATGCTCCTATCGCTGGTGGTCGCGAAATATGGGGTTTCCCAAAGAAGCTTGCAAAGCCACAGTTATTTGTCGAAGAAGATACCCTTATTGGCCTTCTAAATTACGGTAGCCTAAGAATTGCAACGGCAACCATGGGCTATAAACACCGTGCAATTGATGAGAATAAAGTTTTAGCGTCTGTACAAAGCCCCGTATTTTTGCTTAAAAACATACCTGGAGTTGATGGAAAGCCTGAAATAAATCAATTAACCAGAACTTATATGACCGATGTAAAGATCAAAGGCGCCTGGACTGGACCAGGGAGTTTAGAATTACATCCTCATGCACTAGCTCCTATCGCTGATCTCTATGTTAAAAAAATTGTGTCCGTTACACACTTCATTTGCGACTTAACTTTACCTTATGGTGAAGTTGTAGAAGATTACCTATCACCGCATAAAAAATAGGGGAATAGCTGTTATGCAAAAAAGTATAATATAACCTGTCTGGCTTGATTGCTTTTTTTTCATCATGCCACTGATACCTTTTTCTGCCGCTAGCACCAACTGTGGCATAGGTTTAAAAGGCTATGATCCCGTAGCCTTTTTTACCGATAACAAACCAGTAAAGGGCAATGGTCATCATGTGGCAGAACATGAAGGATTGAATTATCTTTTTATCCGCGATGAACATAAAAAAGCATTTCAAGCGAGTCCCGAAAAATTATAAACCATTTAACTCTATGCAGCGCATCGTAATAAGAGACTACCCTGAAGTGGGCTCAAACAAACCACTTTGTTATTATTTGTGCTACAATGCCATCCATCATCATTGGATCCTATCGATTAGAGTATGTCCCCAAAATTTCATTTAAAAACACTGAGTTCTCAAAAACAACCAGAAAAAATTAAAATTTTGAAAAAGAGCATCCAGCAAATTACTCAGTCCATCATACAGTTTTCAGTCAATTACAGTGATTTGTATGATAATAAATTAATTGATGCTCATCGTGAAACGCTATTAATGCGTTTTGATACCCTCTTGCAGCACAATAGTTCCCTACTGAAAAATACATTATCAACAACCAACATAGTCGATGATCTTTCTAAAATAAACACAGAAATCAGCAAAAAAGTAAGTGAGATCAACCGCTCTGCCAAGCGGCAAAAGTTAAAAATTTTTGAATCAACCAAGCTATCGACTGAAGATGACGCTATTCGATATCGTCTCACGAGAAAAGATATTGAAATTCTTATTAAACGCAAGCAAGAAAAGCGTGACATCAATTGCCATGTAATAGATGGTATTGTTCCATTTAGTGTTAGTGAATTTTTAGAGCGCTTGATCCTTAATGGACAAAAGCGAACACAACTGATATTTAAACTAGCTACAGCCGAACACTGGTCTACGATAGATATCGAACGGCATACTGACGGGAAAATGAGAATTTTCTTCCTCGACTCAATTGGCCACACAACTAACTTACCTCAAATTGTCGATTTCTGTTGTCGTCATAAGGTTGAACTGACTAAATCAATGGGTGGCTTACAAAAAGATTTTTCAAGTTGCAGTCTCTTTTGTACGGACCAGGCATTTCATATGTCAAAAATAGCTGACTTACACAATCAACTTGATGGGGTAAGAACAAAAGATAAGAAATTGGGTTTGACGTTCAATGTAGATCCTATCAATCTACCCCCTGTTCTTGTAAAAAACGCACAGTCTTCAACCTTCATTGAAAAATATCTTCAAAAACATCCGGAGCACGAATCAACAACATTCAACACAAAAAATCAAACGCTAAGAGACTATGTTAAGGCTCATCAGGTAAAGGTAGCGGATGGGAATGTCTGTAGCGGTATTGTATACAAACAGGCTCGATACCGCGAGAGAGTAAACCAAGATAAAGGCTACGTCACTGATCCAACTCGACAGCAACGAATCATTGAAAATGCCAAAAAAGTTATTGTTAAGGCAACACGAGACATTCTGAATATTAAAGTAGAATTAAAACCACGAGCGGCAGCGAACGGTATGGCGTTTTATTATCAAGCTTTACTTCTACAAATCGATGATTTTTATACATTTAGAAACCTTAGAGACGCACATACTATTTTAAATTTAAAGCAATCTCCTCCTGCCCTAATGGGTGCAATTTCTCAAAAGAGAAAAGAAATTGCCATTGCTATGCAAAGTAATCTGACCATGATTACAAATGAACAACAAAATCATCCCAATCGGTTTATAGAATCAACCGAAGCACATGCTTTGCAACGTCGCATTCAAATGCTCTATTCTATGAATTTTGATACCCATTTAACGATTTTTAAAACAAAAACAGCTGAAATGACCTTGAAAGCCAAGTCTGATCCCCATTTTACGGACGCCTCTCAAAAGGCGAATGAATTATGTTTGGCCTTAGAAAACGCAAAGGAGCATTTTTTATTAGCTACGTTTAAGGAACCATTAAATAAATCAAAGCAACTTTTTGGCGACGAATGTCAGTCAGCAATTAGAATGGCAAGGACCGCGTTGAACCATCATCGAGAATGGGGAGAGGCGATTAAGAAATTTTTAATCGATGTTGTATCATTTCTTACGGTGGGATATTTTAGTAAACAATTATCACTATTTTCAAGAACAGCCTCCGCCAGGGCAGCTGACGTGCTTTACGATGCAGTGACACATGAATTGCAAAGAACTAGCGAGCCGAACGGTAACAATCCCCCCGAACAAGAAGAACCCCATACTAACCGAAGATAAAGTTAGTGTTAACGTCTCCACTTGTAAACCCTCCATTTTTAGTGCCAAGCTAAACTAGAGGTTTCCGGATGTGTGTTTAATCGGTACTGAACAGGTGTCATACTGTTTAAAGCCTGATGAGGCCGTTCCTCGTTGTATTCTTTAGTCCATGCTTCTGTGATCTCTTTGACCTCCGTTAAATTTCTGAATATGCACATATTCAAGACTTCCGTCCGATAAGTTCTGTTAAATCGTTCGATATATGAGTTCTGCGTATGTTTAAAAAAGGACGGTTTAATATTTGGATGTATGGCAATAAAAATGAAATTTCATTTATCAGTGAACAATTTGGTTTGTATAGCTGACTTGTGTCTGAAGTTTGTAGTTTAGAATTTACGATATTATTTGCAACGGAGCCGCCCAGGGCTTTGTTTGAGTGAAATTATCACGGGTTTTTCAAAATTATCCTATTTATGCAACAACGTCATGCCAATGAGAACCTCTTTAAGAGGCTGCGTCCTCAATATAAAAGGTTCCTTTCTTAGAACCTTTGATCTTATATAATGCTTGGTCAGTCCTGGCAATCATCGTATCAATACTAGAGTCCTTTCTATCGGCAACCGTACCTCCAATACTGACACTTATCTGTTGATTTTAGACCTCGCGTATGTTCTGACAAATAGCATTTGCTTTTAAACCAAGGGACTCTTTATTGACGCCTACCAGTAAAAGAATGAACTCATCGCCGCCAAAGCGGCAGAGGAGATCCTCTTTTCGAGTTAAGAAAAGACAACTATCCACCACCATATTGAGGCAAGCATCACCAACCTGATGCCCTTGCAGATCATTTATGGCTTTAAAATTATCGACATCAAGCATTAAGAGGCCGAGAGACATCCTTTTGTCCCGTTTAAATTTGGCGAATAGGCTCCCAGCTTGCTTGATGAATTGCCTTCGATTTAATATACCGGTTAGCGGGTCTTGCCCAGCAAGCTGTTAAAGCTCTGTCTTTAATAATTGTTGCTGTGTAATATTTCGCTCAATAGCGGCAAAATATTGTAGATTCCCGTCCTTATCAAATAAAGGGACAATTGAAAAATCCAACCAATATCCATCCCCACTTTTAGAATAATTATATAGTTCTACTCGGAGGGGTTCTCTCTTAATAAGACTATTTCTAATGCGCTTTAGCGTCGTCTTATTTGTTTTTGGGCCTTGTAGCATTCTTGGAGTTTGCCCAATGGCCTCTTCTTTCGTATATCCCGTCAATTTAACAAAGGCATCATTAACATAAATTATTTTAGGCCCATTTGGGCCATCAATATTTGAAGCATCTGTAACCAAAACCACATCGGAGGTATTCTCTAAAATACACCTATAATACTCACTATTTAACAAATCGCCCCCCTTATGGGCCAGTAAAGGCGCTCTAAGGATTATTTACTCACCCTAAGAGAGAGTCCGGAAAGGGTAATATCACTTAAGCCGCCAATATAGTGCTCAAATTAAAACTATTTTATACTGATGTTAGCTGTTGTTTCAATCATAGCGCATTTTTCTTCCAGGCTAACATTCATTCTTTTTTTCGCCACGACAGTTGTGCTTGAAGGCGACCGATTTCTTGATATAAATCGTCAACAAGCACTTCCTTTGTCTTTATATCCTTCTCATTAGCGCCTGAAAAAACATCATCAATCGCTTTCAAGGCTGTTTGCTTCCATGCTTTAATCTGTGTTGCATGAACACCGTATTCGCTGGTGATTTGAGCCTGTGTCGGTTTGCCTTCAACCGCGGCAATGGCAATTTTCGATTTCTTTGATGCTGTAAAATAGCTACGTGTCTTGATCATTCTATTCTCCTCTCTATATTAAGAAGAATAGCTCTTAAAAAGCCATTTTTTTGTCCAGAAATCCGCACCTATATCAGTCGACGGAAACACCTATTCGACTAATCGGGTTAGTTTACCCCTAAAACGAAAATTTTTGTCCTTTTTGTACAAATCCCTGAAAGCCATCTGCTTTTGCATCAGGCAATTTCCCTGAATTGTAGTGATAAAGCCACATTTTTTTCTTCAATTTAGCGGGGATCGTCGCTAACTCAGAATAGTGCGCATGAACACCGGTAGAACGTTCTGACGTTTCACAATCATGAAATATAATGGTTGCCTCTTCATAATAATCTAATAATTGTTTGGGGGCGTATTGTGAGTCCGCGGTAAAATAAATTCGATGATCATTGTAGTATATGAATAAGCCATAACAGGGCATAAGTGTGTAATTACTAATCACATGGACCGATTGAACCAACCTAAATTTAGCCCCACCCCAAAGAAATCCGCCTTCATGTTTAACGGGTATGACATTAAAGAATGTACTCAATGTTGCCTTTTCGGTTTGCAGTGTGCATAACCCTCCCGACAAACTGCGATCCCATAAGTCTTGGATAATATCATCTGAGACATATAGGTTAGGTTTTCCGATATAGTTTTTATCAAAATGAGTGTTAATGGCAAGCCATTCCAATCCCCCAACATGATCCGCATGCAAGTGACTGATATAAACATTTTTTATATCACTATATGTTAAATGTTGCTCGTTTAAGGAAAATCGTAAATCACCACCCGCATCAATCAACAAAGAATCATCACCCTTTTGTAACAGTAGATTTGATTGATAATTACTGGCTCCAACAGTAAATGCAGAACCCGACCCAAGAAAAACAAGTTTCATCGTCATGAAATAATCCTGTAATTTTGTAACGCCCAATGATCCCCGAAGTAGAACGTCATCCTTCACTACGTTCAAGATGACGCACCCATGGTTTATTCAAACATTACGTCATTGTTATCTATCCTATTCATTTTATTCATCACCAGCTTGTTCCAAAAAATACGTGGGAACGTCCCCCATCCCTTTCAAAAGGGTTTTCCCCCTAGCTATAAATTTATAGTTACTTTTGGCCCGTTCATATACCAATTCAGAACAGTGGATACATCCTGGTAGGGATGTACTCTCTAAACGGGAAGCGATATTTACTGTTTCACCCCAAAGATCATAAGTGAATTTGTAAGCGCCAATAACGCCCGCGATAACGGGCCCACAATGCAAACCCATCCGAACTTGTAAGCTATCACCTGTTTCATATCCGCTGTTAATATAAGCCATCATTTCTAATCCCGCTTTAATACAACAATTTAGATGGTCTTTTTTGGGCTCAGGAATTCCACCCACGACCATATAAGCATCACCAATTGTTTTAATCTTTTCCAAGCCGTATTTAAGCGAAATTTCATCAAAATGAGAAAAGATCTGATTCAGCATCTCAACCAATTTTTCTGGACTCATTTTTGTAGATAAAGGTGTGAAGTCGACCATATCAATGAAAAGAACAGAAACATCTTCATATCGATTGGCAATATTTCTCTCTTCAGCCTTCAGACGCTCCGCAATGCTAAGAGGCAAAATATTTAATAATAACTTGTCAGATTTCGCTTGCTCTTCCTCTATTTCCTTTTCATATCGCCTACTGACTCTCAATGCCGAATAGGATGCAGGAAAAGCCAGCACAAATCCCAGAAAAATAAAAACAATAAGAAATTCCTTCTGGAACATTTTAATATCTTTATTTAATCGGTTGATATTCTCATGAGAAAAAACACGTAAGTGCGTATTGGGAACAAGGGCTGAGTTAACAATTTCCGAGCCCCCATTCGGGGTCGATAAAATGGCTCCTGATTGCAATTTTTTTTCAAGACCTATAAAACCTTTTTTTTGATCTAGGTTTTGATTAGCTGCTGTAAAACTAACTATATACCGTTCAGCACTTTTGCCTACCAGCTGCTTAAATGGATGCGCAAGAAAAATTTTTGATTTATCATCCACTAAACAAAAAAAATATCGGTTCTTATCTGTTGTACTTATAGAAGACTGGAAAGCTGCTACAACAGTAGACTCACTCTCACCGGCTGTCAAAACATGAGATAATATTTGAGCAACAAGTTTCGCTTGATGTTGATTAACGTCCATGCTCATAACAAGATAGCTTGAACGAATCGTTTTTAAAAAGAAAGGAGCAATGGCAGCACCAACGATGACTAGGCTGAAAAAAATCCCTAAAAAGGTGAACAAATATAGATTTGACTTCTTTGTCATTCAATCCCTGTCCTTAGCAAATCAACCACATTATCAACTGGCTACTTACGAGCTGCTTTTTTACTAAAATGTTTCTGTGGTGCTATAATCAGTAAATTATTAACACGAAATGTGATGTATGACCACATCCAATTGAATATAACGCTCAATCGATTTCTGGCTCTAACAAAAAAACAACAGGCACCCAGCCCCAAAAATACCCGGCAAGACTAATTGCGGGTTTTTCAGAAAGCTGTGGATAGCGTATCGCCAGATAATTAAAGATCAGTTGATAAGGATGTGATTGATCGTATATTTTTAATTTCATGTATAAACCTTTAATCCCTAAAGGTATTCATCCATATCAATGGTTGTTTCTTTTCCCACTTGACCGAAGTGCTGTTTTAACCATGCTTCACCTTGACGACGACCCTCTTCGTGCAACTGTGTAAGAAAATCCCAATCGGTGTTCAGCTTACTCGCTACTGAAAACAACTGCATATTTACATCTGCACGAATAGCATGCATGAAAAGACGTTTCATGTTTTTTCGATATTCATCTTTAATCCAACGATTGTCGAGCATTTTACTGACAAAAGAAATTGCTCGCATTTCACGCATCAGTGATGAATTAAAACTAATTTCATTCATTCGATTTAAAATTTCAGCAGCAGAATCAGGCACCTGATCACGGAAAATAGGATTAAGATGAATAATTAATATATCCGGACAATCCGAATTATAAATCAATGGGAAAATGGCTGGATTTCCCATATAACCACCATCCCAATAGAAGTCATTTTCAACTTGAACTGATTGAAACATAAAGGGGAGACACGCAGAGGCTAGGACCGTGTCAATTGAAATGTCCTTATTTTCAAATACCTTAATTTTACCGGTTTTTACATTGGTAGCAGAAATGAATAATTTTAACTTTTTAGACGTTTTGATTTTATCAAAATCAATGCATTTTTCTAATACGTCTCTTAGCGGGTTAAAGTTTAATGGGTTTAATTGGTAAGGAGAGAGAATTTTGCTCAATAAATCCATGCAATTATATGCCATCGAGTTTTCCATCTTCACACCCAGCATCTCTTCCATTGGTGTCATTTTCATTGGACTATAGAGCGCCCCCGCCTCACTGATCATTCTCCAAAAATTATGCAATTCCTCACGAGCACCATCATTGCCACCTGTTGCTAATCCATAAGCAAGCACCGCGGCGTTCATTGTGCCAGCGCTGGTTGACGACACAGAGTCAAATTTTAATCGATCATCTTCGAGAAGTTTATCAATAATTCCCCAAGCAAGCGCTCCGTGAGATCCACCTCCCTGCAGAGCAAGGTTTATTGATTTAGTCGTTTTACTCACTATAACTTCCCCCCATTCCATCGGTTGATACGTTAATAATAGACTAATTCTAAAGCCATTTTTTTATTTTAAAGTATTGATAGGGTAACCAGCCTGATAATAACATCAAGAAAATCGAGAAGGGGTATCCATACTGCCACTTAAGCCCAGGGAGGATCTGAAAATTCATGCCGTAAATACTTGCGATTAATGTTGGCGGAAGGAAAATAACTGCCGCAATGGAAAAAATCTTAATGATATTGTTTTGTTCAATATTAACCATTCCTAAGGTCGCATCCAGTAAAAAATTAACCTTGGAACTCAGAAATTTTACTTGATCATTCAACGCACTAATATCTTTTGTAAGGGTCATCAATCGTGGTTGCATGTCATCGTCAAGCTTTGCTGCAACGGCTTGTCCAAAAAACCCATTTAATCGATTAAGACTCGCCAAACTTTCCC
>CAMBDN010000029.1 GCA_945865355.1 Legionella genomosp. 1 | reverse complement strand
CAATTTTGGCGTGATCGTGTCGCAACTCTTGTGGCAGAAGATGAGGCCCGTACCAAGGAAGGGGCTGAATTTTGGTCTGCGCGCGCTAAGGCGCAAGAGACCGAAGATGCTGCGATGAAAGAGGCACGCACGGAATATTGGAACGCCCGCGGCGCTCGCCATCAAAAAGAAGATGAGGCCCGAGTTCTATTACGCAAAGAGTATTGGGATAATCGTAAAGCACGTCATGCGCAAGAAGACGAGTCTCGTCCTAAAGAACGTGAGCAATTTTGGCGTGATCGTGCTGCAACCCATAAGGTCGAAGATGAGGCCCGCACCAAAAAAAGATCCGAATATTGGTCAGCTCGCACCTCGGCACAAAAAGCAGAAGATGAGACCATCAAAAAAGAACGAGCTGCCTATTGGGAAAATCGAAATGTTCGCCATCAAACTGAAGATGAAGCCCAAACTAAAGCGCGGAAAGAATATTGGGATCAGCGTGAAGCGCGTCATAAGGAAGAGGATGCGAACCGCCCTAAAGATCGCGAAGAATTTTGGCGCAAGCGTGCCGAAAGCCATAAAGTAGAAGATGATATTGTTCAACAAAAGAGAACAGCTTATTGGGATGCTTTAACAACTGAGAGAGTTAAAGAAGACGAGGATTATTCTTCAAATTGGCAGGGGGCAGGCAAGCTAAGATTTGGCGGACTTTATAGGGCAGGATTTTTGACTGCTTATTGGACTAATAGAATTTTTTATAGAGTACCACAGAAGTTCCTCCATTCAACTGGAGAAAAATTATATGACTTGGCTGTTTGGTTTCCTCGTGTTATTGGTTGGGTCGCTCATCATGCACGCAAAGCTTTGGAGACTCTAGGCAGACCAATTGGTAGGGCTTTAGGGTATTTAGGAATGCATATTCTGGAAGCCTTGCAAACAGGATTTAAGCAGCCTGCAAGGGCAATTTCCTGGTTTGGTGCGCATGCAAGTGATTGCCTGGACTCAATCGGCGTATGGATTGGCCGTGGTTTAACTTATCTGGGTGCGCATGCTGTTGAAAGCTTAGAAACACTGGGTCGCAGAGTGTACCGCGGTGCTGGATGGTTGGCTCATCAAGCACGGGAGTGCTTGGAGACTCTAGACAGACCCATAGGTCGCGGCTTAGGATTTATAGGAATGCATACTCTGGAAGCCTTAGCAACTGGCTTTACAAAGACTGGTCGTGCGCTACCTTGGCTTGGTCGTCATGCGAGTGAATGTTTGCGGGCAATTGGAGTGAGGTTTGGGCGTGGTTTAAGTTATGTAGGCACTTATTTACAGACTTTAGGCCGCGGAGTGTATCGTGGAGCTGGTTGGTTCGCTCATCAAGCACGGGAGTGCTTGGAGACTCTAGGCAGACCCATAGGTCGCGGCTTAGGATTTATAGGAATGCATACTTTGGAAGCCTTAGCAACTGGCTTTACAAAGACTGGTCGTGCGCTAACTTGGCTTGGTCGTCATGCGAGTGAATCCTTGCAGACGATTGGAGTGAAATCTGGTCGTGGTTTAAGTTATGTAGGCGCTTATTTCATTGGTGGCTTACAGACTTTGGGCCGCGGAGTGTACCGCGGAGCTGGCTGGCTAGCCTATCAAGCACGCGAATGCTTCGATACTCTAGGCAGACCTATAGGTCGCGGCTTAGGATTTATAGGAATGCACACCCTCGAAGCCTTGGAAACTGGACTCACGCATACTGGTCGTGCGCTCACTTGGGTTGGCCGTCATGCGAGCGAATGCGTGCAGGCAATTGGAGTGAGGTTTGGGCGTGGTTTAAGTTATGTAGGCGCTTATTTCATTGGTGGCTTACAGACTTTAGGCCGCGGAGTGTATCGTGGAGCTGGTTGGTTCGCTCATCAAGCACGGGAGTGCTTGGAGACTCTAGGCAGACCTATAGGTCGCGGCTTAGGATTTATAGGAATGCATACTCTGGAAGCCTTAGCAACTGGCTTTAGAGCTTTGAGTCGGGCACTCACCTGGGTTGGTCAGCATGCTAGCGAATGCCGGGAAACCATTAGCGTTCCCGTAGGGCGTGCTTTTAATTATGCAGGGAAACATATCGCCGAGAGACTTGAGACTTCTCATCGACGTCGAGCGCGAGCGTTTGGATGGATTGGTGCCCATGCTAAAGAGTGTTTTAAAACAGCAGGTAGAGGTATTAGTCGCACTTTTCACAATATTAGTCCATGGAGAGCTATTTCAAGGGCATTCCAAGAAGACCTGCTTTTTGTTGAGGAACAAGACGCTCAATCTAGGGTTACTTCTAAATCAGGTGTTGGTGTTGGTGTAAATCGAAACACGATGTTTTCGAATAAAACAAGCAAGACCAACGATCAAGACGGGGACTCTTTGACACACCTCGTTGCTAGTTTCTAATTTGAAAAGGTGTCCGGAAAGGGTAATATTACAGCTCTCGCTCTTTTTATTACACTTCCATGTCAATCAGAGCGAGAGCATGAGTGAGTATGATGGTGCTTTTTCATGCTATCGGTCTTAATCGTGCTGAAGTGATGAGTTGTGTGGTAGCATATATTAACCAACCGCAACCTCCTTACACCCCATTATTTATTTGCGAAGGGCGATAAATAAAGTTCACAGATAAATTAGGACGTATTTATGTGGGATGAAAATAAAAAGCGATATTTACAACGTTTGACAAAGGTAAAGCCCTATCTTAAGCATGATAAGTTTATTGATGCGAGTGATGTAGTGGCCGTTCTTTCTCAACTTATTAGCTCAGGCGATCGTGTTTGTATCGAAGGAGATAACCAAAAGCAGGCCGGCTATTTGGCAAGCGCCCTTACAAAGCTAGATCCCAGACAAATTAATAATCTGCATATGATTCAGTCAGCTCTTGCATTGCCTGAGCATCTCAATATTTTTGAGAAAGGCATCGCTAGCAAAGTTGATTTCGCCTTTTCAGGACCGCAATCGGTTCGTCTTGCCAATATGGTAAAAAATGGAAAAATTCAAATCGGTAACATTCATACCTATAACGAATTGTACGCACGATTGGTAACTGATTTAACCCCCGATATTTGCCTGCTTATGGCTGATAAAGCAGACATGGAAGGTAATTTGTATACGGGTGCGAACACCGAAGATACTCCTGCGCTGATTGAAGCGACCAGTTTTAAAAATGGAGTCGTCATCGTACAAGTGAATGAAATTGTGGAAAATTTACCACGTGTAGATATTCCTGGAGGTTGGGTTGATATTATCATAAAAGGCCCAGAAGTTTCCTATATTGAACCATTATTTACTAGAGATCCGGCAAAAATTGATGAACTTAAAATCTTAATGGCAATGATGGTCATCAAGGGGATCTATGCGCCGTATCAAGTCAACGTTTTAAATCATGGCATTGGTTTTAATACCTGTGCTATTGAGTTGATATTGCCAACCTACGCAAAATCATTGGGCCTAAAAGGGAAAATTTGTCAGCATTGGATGGTTAATCCATTACCGACCTTAATTCCAGCGATAGAGAACGGATTTGTGAACACCATTTATTCGGTGGGTGGCGAGGTTGGAATGAATCGTTATGCTGCAGCTCGCCCTGATGTCTTTTTTACTGGGAAAGATGGTAGTTTGCGTTCCAATCGAATGTTTGGACAATTAGCTGGGCATTATGCTTGTGATTTATTTATTGGTGCAACATTACAAATTGATCTTGAAGGCAATAGCTCAACAGCAATTGATGGACGCATCGCGGGTTTCGGTGGTGCCCCTAACATGGGATGTGATGCACCGGGGCGTAGACATTCGTCTTATGCTTGGTTAAAAGCAGGTCAAGAACGAAGTGCTGCCTTGTCAACAAAGATGCCGCGTGGAAGAAAATTAGTGATACAGATAGTGGAAACGTTTCAAGGACCAACACAGCCAACATTTGTTGAAAAGCTAGATGCCTGGAGTTTGCAGAAATCAATGAATGCGGATTTGCCCGCTGTAATGATTTATGGAGATGATATTAGTCATATTGTTACGGAAGAAGGAATTGCTAACTTACTCATGTGTCGAAATATGGAAGAGCGTGAGCAAGCTATTCGTGGGGTATCAGGTTATACCAAGGTAGGAATAAATAGGAACAAAGCCAAGGTCAATGAATTGCGTGCACGAGGTGTTATACAGCATCCAGAAGATTTAGGGATTAGGGTGTCTGATGCAACCAGAGATCTACTTGCGGCAAAATCTATCCGCGACCTTGTTGACTGCTCACAAGGCCTATATGAACCTCCGGCAAAATTTAGAAATTGGTAGGGCTCTGAACATGGAAAAAATGGAATTTCAATTTGATACAACCGGTAAACGATCGCAGGGCAACAGGACAGTATGTGGTGTCGTTGGCTCAGGGAATTTAGAGGTTATCGTCGAAGAAAATAAGACGTTGCATACAATTTTCAATGTTCAAACGGCAGTGGAACACTATCGCCCGATCTGGAAAATGGTCATTGATGACTTTGTTAGTGATCATAAACCCGTTGGTTTGCATTTTACGCTCAATGATAATGGCGCAACACCCGCCGTTGTTTCTCTGCGGCTAAGACAAGCATTTGAGTTGTTTCAGGGATACCAAAAATTAGATGAGAACTATTTAGAACTTGGGGCGCGCGCGCGTATTCAGGCTGTTCTTGATAAATCGTCATTTGTTGAATGGTTAGCTGACGAGAAGCTTTATAGCCCGCACCTAGCTGTTTTAAATTTACCTGGAGAAGCTGACGATGGTGTGGTTATTGGATCAGGCCTTTTAAATAAGAAAAAAATAATTGTTGCCGCTCAACAAAAAGATTTTATGGGCGGGGCTGTCGGTGAAATACATGGGGCAAAACTAACGGGTATTTTCAAGGCGGCAGTAAAGTCAAAAGTAGCTGCTGTAATTTTTCTTATTGATAGCGGTGGCGTGCGATTACAGGAAGCGAATGCAGGTGAAATTTCTATTTCTGAAACGATCCGAGCAATCTTTGAGGCAAGAAATAATGGTGTTATGACCATTGGGGTTGTTTGCGGAAAGAATGGTGCATTTGGTGGCATGGGAATCATTTCAGCCTGTCTAGATTATCTCATTATTAATGAGATTGGTCGAATTGGTGTTTCTGGCGCTGATGTTATCCAGGCTGTAAATGGTGTTGAGGCGTTTGATGCACAAGATAGAGCGCTTGTTTGGCGGGTTTATGGAGGAAAAACAAGGTATTTGCAGGGCATTGCACAACACTATGTCGCTTCTGATGTTGATACCCTTCGTAAGGTATTGATTGAGGCTTTGGATAAAAAGAGAGCTATAAATTTAACTTCGGTAAAGCATACACATGAATTATTAAAGAAACGATTGCTAGAGACAGAGGGATGTAATGAGGAGGGTGAGTATTTGAGTAAAAAATATCCGAAACTTGCTGATACACTTTTTGAGCTGCATGAAGAAAAATTTTTAGCAGCGGTGAAGGATATTAAGCCGTGATGATAGCGTTCTACACCAGGAGCAAATGAATGACCACATTGCATGCGTTATTAAAACAAATCACTGGTAAAGATACACAGTTAGAAGAAAACAAATCCGTCGTATACGGCCAAGCAATGATTCAAGACAAAACTATCCATCTTCTTGGCGTTAAAGAGTCAACCTTTCTCGGTGCAGAACAAGCATTAATCATGGCTGAAAAAGTGATATCCATCTTAGAAAGTAAATCAAAAGCGCCCGTATTGCTGCTGGTTGATGTTGCAGGGCAGAAATTGGCCATGCGTGATGAATGGTTAGGTATGCAACAATATTTTGGTCATTTACTTGAATGTTTGGAGTGTTTACGACTACAAGGAAACAGCTTGATATCGCTGGTTTATAACCAAGCTGTTGGTGGTGGTTTTATTGCTTATGGCTTGATGGCCGATACTATTTTAGCGCTACCACACACCGAACTTGCGGTGATGTGGCTTGAGGGGATAGCCAAAGTTACTAAAATCGATCTTGCTACGCTCAAAGAATTAAGTAAAACGCTTCCTGTGTTTGCACCTGGCGTTGATAATTTCTATATGCTGGGTGGTTTGCATGAAATAGTGCCGATGAGTGAGCTTGCTGAGAAAATATTTATAGTACCTGATAAGCAGGATAGGCGCGCATTACTTGGTAGTGAGCGTGGTGGAAGAAAATTAGCGCTACCCATCATTACCAAAGTTGCGGGCTTTTCGTAATGTTTCAACGGCATCAATTAATATATATTAACAGTGATTCTTCTTTTTCAATCAAGTCGTGCCATCGTGATATAGATACTCTCAGTAAACATGTTGTTGAATGGTTTAAAAAGGGTCTGCCTTGTGTATGTGCCAGACAATCCACAGATGATGGATATGTTAAGCTAGGTTTGCCGCTTTATGTTGGCAAGGAAAAGCATCGAGTGGCTTTAGTGGTAAATTCTTCTTCTATAATAAAACAACAACCGCTTCCAAAACTCATTGAAATGCAGGATTTTTTCTTTAAATTTTATGGTATTGAAGGGTTAGATGCGCTGATTAGAACGCAACAAGTTATGAAAATATCGGTCTATGGTTCTTTTTTATTTCACTATTTATCCGGGCAATTTATTGTTGATGAAAAATCTGATCTTGATTTACTGATTGATTACTCTGAATTCACACTAGATGCGCTTAATGAGTTAATACAGGCAATTAATAAATTATTTAATAGAACCATTGATGGTGAGGTTCGCTTTCATCAGCTTGGTGATGTATCACTCCACGAACTACTTGATGACTCAACAAAAAATGTATTGTATAAACACCCCGTTGGGGTGGAATTACTCCTTAGAGATGAACTTTATGAACGTTACCCCTCGTTGTGCTGTGTCTAGTTTGATTGCTAGAATTGCAACCAGAGCATTGTATTTTGAGGTCAAGGCTTATCCAAAACCTGGGTTGGTTAGTTTTATTGATTCAGGTGGTCACCAAGACATGAACGGCGCAACGTTTTATCGAAGTATTTTTACCCTTCGTCATTATTTTTATCAGATCGCCAAAGAGGGGCTAATCCAAAACTCCTTTGAAGCGTTGAGGCAAAAAGGCATTGAAGCCGAACAGCGAATGATGAAGAGAACCCAAGGGATTAACACACATCGAGGCGCTATTTTTGCTTTAGGTCTACTGAGTGTTTCAGCGGCTAGAATAACAACGATTAAAGGCCGTTATACTCCCATGGAGCTTCATCAGCAATTATTAAGTGATTGGCAAAAATATTTAGCAGAACATCACGGTGATCCGAGTAGTCATGGTGCAGTTGTTCGTAGAACATTCCCGGTTGTTGATGCCAAACAAATGGCAAGCCAGGGCTATGAACTAATCTTTCATTTATTGCCCTCATTCACTGCATTGTTCTTGGAAACGGGTTCACTTGATAGCGCCTGCCTATTTGCTTATTTAGAGCTTTTAGTGCGAGTGGATGATACCAATGTTCTTTATAGGAAAGGAAAGCCTAGTTTGGATTTTGCTAAAGAAAAGGCGGCGGATCTCTTAGCTATTCATTGCTTGCAGACACGGAGAGAAAAAGCATTAAATACACATCAGCTATTCTCAAAAGAAGGGATTAGCCCGGGTGGGGTAGCGGATTTGTTGGGTGTTCTATTGTTTGTTGGTCAACTTTTTTGTGAGCCGCTTCGATGCCACTACTGATAGCTTTCGCCGGTCAAGGGGCTCAGCACCGTAAAATGTTTGATGTGTTGGGTGGAGATACATTCGGAAAAACCTGGCTAAAGGAGGCTAGCGACATCATTCATATTGATTTGTTGGATGAGTCTGCCGTGGAAAAAGCTTGTGCTGATGTCATTCTCGTTCAATGCCTCATTGTCATATTATCTGTCGGTACTTTTTATGCTCTCAAGAAGATCATTAATTTATACGCAGCATCATTATGTGGTTATAGCCTTGGTGAAATCTCAGCATTTAGTGTAAGTGCGAATTTAAACCTAACGGAAATTTGTTCTTTAGTAAAAAATAGAGCACGCTTTATGCAACAAGCAGCTATTGAGTTTACACAACATCAAGCTAGCGGGTTAGCGGCGTTAAAAGGAATGATCAATGACCAACAAATGCAGGATCTTATTCACTCGCATCGTTGTTACTTAGCGATTATTAATGCAAAAGATCATTATATTATCGGTGGTTTATCAACAGATCTTGACGCGTTAATACTTGAAGCAAAGACCAACGGGGTCATTAAGGCCGAGCGTTTACCCATTAATCTACCTTCGCATACGCTGATGCTTGCTAAAGCCACCGATAATTTTTCTAACTACCTGAAAATTTTGTCTTCGCAGGCGATGCAATATCCTATATTAAATGCACTGACCCAAGAACAAATTTATAGCACCCAAGATATGTTACCTATTTTAGCCAAAGAGCTTTCAGAAACGTTGCATTGGGACAAGGTCATGGGAATTGCTGCAGAATATGGCGTTTCACTTTTTCTTGAGCTTGGGCCGGGCGCTGCGCTGAAAAATATGGCTGTTGCTAGATTTCCAAGCCTTAAAGCTTATAATTTAGAGAGTTTTTCCTCCGTCGATGGTTTGATTCGATTATTGAAAAAGTGTTGAATAGGCTTCAACCATAAAAGCTACACTTTAGCCCTTTCAATAGCTAATTGTGAATTAACTAAAGCTAGCAGCACCTCTTCCGTTCGGTTTTCAAATTTCGCTCTACTAATTGCTTCTAACAATGGTGCTTCAAGCGCTTTAAATCGGGCGTCATCACCTATTTTTTGCGCTGCCAAACGAACAATAATGATTGCCCATGCCGGGTAGTTATTGGATCTATCGGTTCTAAGAAGTCCATTCTGTAACGCGTTGCTAATGCTTGTTTGTTCTGTAATTGCTAGGATTTGTTCAATAGCATAGGTATATGCATTTAGTTCACCCGCATTTGCTGCAGCTTGCGAGCTCATGACCCACGCCCATATTGCATCTGAACGCGCTTCTTGTATTTTCTCATTAGAAGCGTTGATTGTATTTATTTCAAAGTACTTCTTTGTGCTGTAATCGGCAGCATTTTTCATTGATTCTCGTCTCTTGCTGTATTCTTCTTTGTTTAAAGCCGCAACATAACCAAGTGACCAAGCGTTAAATTTGTCCAGCTTTGTCGTGTCATTCTCAAATAAGGTGTCAAACAAGGTATTTAAATATGCTAAGGTATTGCTTACCGTTTGATGATCGTCAATGCTATCTGCAGCGAATAATATTCGACCATATAACCACGCTTTAAAAGGTCCTGATTCAACTTTTTCCATTGCACGGCTCATCCGTTTCAGTGCGAAGTGATATAGTTCCTCGTTTCCTAGCTGGGCACTGACTAAAAGAGGCATACTTAATGAATAAGCATCATCATCGGCTATGGTTAACAATGATTCAACACCCGTTGTAATGTAAAACTTACCCGGAAATGAAATCGTTTTTAAATGGGTTAACGACATAATTATTCCTCGTGAGATGATGAATTGTATATTACAGTGTTAAATAACATTACCATGAAAGATACTCTAATTTTCTTGTGTAAAAGGTAAAATTCATGCGTTTTCGGAGTCTCCTATTATTCAATGTCTAAATTTTGAATGGCAATAGGTTTCTTTAATAAAAACCAAAGTGACCAATGCTAAGATAAGTGATAGTGGTAAAAGCGCTAGTGAAAGATGATAACCCTCAACAGAAAATTGGTGGATCCCACCGACGACTTTTCCATCCCAAGTCCAGTCAAGAAAAGCGCCTACTAATGGTTCGTACAATGCTTCACAAACTGAATCAAAGGTATTCATAATTCCTAGAACAGTGGCGGCTAGTAAGATAGGAAATAGTTCACGAATCATCGCAAAACTTGTAAAAAATCCACTTGTTCCAAAACCAAAGAAAAACAATAGGATCATTAACATTGATAAACTTTGGTTGGGACTGTAGATGACGATCAATAAGCAGACTAAAGCTAACAAAACTCCAAGTAACAAGATGGGCTTTCTTCGTCCCATGTAATCGGATAGCCAGCCTAACAAAGGGGCTCCTGCAGCAAAACCGATAAAAATACAGGAAACAGCGAGCGCTGCGTCCGCACGAGAAAGATCATAAGCAATCTCTAAAAAGGGAACCCCCCATAGGCCTCCAAACACGGATACAGGGGCGAAAGCAAGGCCACTATATAATGAAAGCAACCACGTTTGCTTATTCTTGATAATACTTACAAAGTGAACACTCATTTTCTCGTGTTGGTCTTGGGGATTAGGGGCTGTGGTTGGTTTGTCACGGACAATAGCAAAGTATACGACACCTAGAACAAGACCTACCATACTAATGATTTCTAGCGATGTTCGCCAGCCAACATTCTTTACCAAAAGTGAGAGTGGCATCTGACCACCAACCGCACCCAGCATGGCTGCGGTCATAAATATCCCGGAAACCAGTGCAAATCGTTTGGGAGCAAACCATACCGAGGCTAATTTGAAACAAGATACAGCAGCGAATGCAGCCCCCGCACCCATGAATGCTCGGCTAATACAGGCTAACCATAGCGATTCGGTAATTGAAAATACAAATGTACTCATACTGCAAATAAAAATTGCAATCGTAGTTATTATTCTGGGACTATATTTATCAAGCATGATCCCAACTGGAATTTGCATTATCAAATAGGCATAAAAATAAAACGCTGATAAATTTCCTAGACCTGCGCCATTGACATGAAATGCCTGCATTAAATCAACAGTCATTACACTGGGTGACACTTGGATTAAGTATTTATAAAAGAAAAAACCAGCTGCAATCGTCCAGATAATCCATGGGTATGCCACAACAAACCATTTATTTTTGTCTTCAACCACATTCATTTCTACAATTTCGCTCATTGTTAAATTAAAACATTGCCAATATTCTCTAAATACTACTCTTTGCTACAGTGCGTCAAGAACTTCTTTGTACATATGCTTCGAGATGTCGATCTTGCTCCTATATAGCCTTAACGCCTCCAGGTTAGTAAAAAAATAGCTTGGTCTCATTAAGGTCTATACTTTAGTCAACAAGTAACGACTCAATATTCCCAGAAAAATACGTCATCATGAGCGAAGTGAAGGATCTCCGAACCAGGTACCACGCGACTTTCAGGAGATCCTTCATTTACGGATCAAGAGGTTATTGAGACGTTATATCATTAACTTATAAATGGCTGATTATAATGATAAAAAAACTACAAGAAGCACTGAGCAAAATCCTGTTAGGTAAAGAAGAGGTGATTAGGCTAGGTATCAGTTGTCTGTTGGCAAATGGACATTTATTACTAGAAGACATACCAGGAATGGGGAAAACAACATTTAGTCATGCGCTGGCTTATTTTACTGGGATGAAATACAGACGCATCCAGTTCACTAGTGACTTACTGCCTAGTGACTTAATTGGAGTATCAATTTTTGATACAGAGCAGCAGCATTTTCGCTTTCATCATGGCCCCGTTTTTTCTCAACTGATTCTTGCTGATGAATTAAACCGTGCAACACCTAGGACACAAAGCGCACTGTTGGAAGCTATGGAAGAGCGTCAAGTAACAACAGATGCCGGTACAGAAGCACTTCCATCGCCATTTTTTGTGGTAGCCACGCAAAATCCATCTTATCAAACGGGCACTTATTTATTGCCGGAGTCACAACTCGACCGATTTTTAATGTGCTTGAGTATAGGATATCCTGCGCCTGAAGCGGAACGGCAACTATTAATAGCAAGGGAACACAGTAGAGATCTAAGCGGGCATCTACAAGTTATTGATGCTGGACAATTACTAATCTGGCAACAAGAAACCCAGCAAATAACTATATCTGACACTGTTATAGATTATATTCAACTTATTTTAGAAGCTAGTCGTTATCAAGGCTGGTTTGTTCATGGTTTAAGTCCTCGTGCAGGGCTTGCTTTAGTTAGCGCCTCTAAAGCCTTCGCACGAACGGATGATCGAGATTTTGTCCGACCTGATGATGTGCAGGCGGTTATTCATGCTGTTGTTAATCATCGTTTATATTTTAAGCAATCACAAAACTTGCTGACGCCTGCCGATCGTTTGCTTCATCATGTCGAGGTGCCCATTTAATGCACTCAATAAGAATGCGCTTCAATAATTATTGGACACGTTGGTTTAGGAAACGTGCCTGGTCTCGTCGTTCACAGCGCTTTGATTCAGGAAATTTGTATATTCTACCTTCAAAATTTGGTTGGTCGTATGGATTGGTATTATTGACCCTATTTCTTTGTGCTATCAATTATCAAGTGAGCTCAGTATTCTTTCTTACTTTTTTACTAGTCATGGCTGGAATGATTAGCGCTTGGGAAGCACATTTAAATTTGAGGGGTCTTTCTGTTCATTGTGTTTCGATTGATGATGCGCATCAAAATGAGATGATCAAGGTTGTATTATTGCTCACTTTGGAGAGAAAACTATGTTATGCATTGGACTATCATTTTGTTAATCAAGAAGCGCTTGAAATTGAGAAAATTACCGATAAAGGGACTCATATTACGCTTTGGGTGAGTGCTTCAGAGCGCGGATGTTTTGAATTACCACGAATTACTTTTTTCAGCTATTTCCCGTTTGGATTATTTCGTGTTTGGGGGTATATCTATTTAGATGCGAAATACTATGTATTTCCTATGAGTGTTTCACCAGGGTTTTGGCCTAATAATCATCAAGAAGGAGAGTATAATTCCTTAAAAACGGCTGGCAATGAAGAGCTTTATGATTTGAAACCTGTTCTTAATCCGTGGACACAGCCCAGCCTTATCGCTTGGAAAATTGCAGCACGTGGGCAAGGTTGGTACCTTAAAACAATGGTAAATTCAGAAGGAAATTATTGGTTATTTCGCATTAAAGATCTCCCCTCAGCATCTCTAGAAGCAAATTTACAACATTTATGTTACTGGTTAAAACAGGCCGAGGAGCAGGGTTATCTTTATGGTTTGGAATTACAAGGAGTCAGCACAAATATATCGCAAGGAGCTGCTCATTTAACGCAATGCCTGCGTCAGCTAGCGGTTTATTAATCATGCGAAATATTAGCACGAAACAGACAATTAGCTATGCATTTGGGGTGATGTTGCTTTGCTATTTGCCTCACCTGTTTACCAATCCCTGGTGGTTATCTGTTCTCATCATTGCTGTCATTATTTATCGGTTGATTGTAGAGTACTTTCGCTATTCATTACCCAATATCTGGGTACGACTATTTTTAGTTACCGCAAGTCTATGTTTGTTGTTCTCGCACTATCGACTATCGCAGTCTAGCAACTTTTATATTGGTTTTTTATTACTCTTTACTGCGTTAAAAGTTTTAGAGGCTAATACTTTACGCGATCTACAGGTGCTTGTTTTATGTAATTTATATGTGATGCTCTCAGCACTTCTACTTAATCAAGCGTTATGGATTTTTTTGTATGCCATTCTAGGTGTTTTGGCGAATTTAGCCTTGATGGTAAAAATTATAGCCCCGACAGTCGATTTGAAACATACCGGAAAAAGTCTTATGAAGCACTTTTTTCTTGCCATACCACTTAGTTTGCTACTGTTTTATATTTTCCCACGCTTGAGCCATCCATTGTGGCGAGTGCCCACTTTATCACAAAATAAAACAGGCTTCAGTGAGGAAATGACCTTTGATAACCTATCTGAAATTTTTGATGATGATAGCACCGCAATGCGAATTGTATTTAATCAACAATTCAAACCCAGCTTGTATTGGCGCGGAAGGGTATTAAGTCAATATAATGGCTGGAGCTGGAAAGCATCAAGCACTGATGGTCATCAATTTAGATTACTAAAATCAATAGAAGCTGGAGGCTCACCAAGTTATGAAGTGCTGTTAGAGCCGCATCAAAAAAAGTGGCTGTTTTATCAAGAAAATCCCATCGCAGCGCAACCTGGTCTTATGTTTGCACCTTCCGCAGGATTAATGCAGCAAGATAAAACTGCTATTTATGAACGATTCGATTACTCATTGATCGACATGCCGGTGTCCTATCTACCAATAAACAAAAGCACCATTCAACAAAATATCTATTTGCCGCCATATGGTAACCCCAGGCTAAAAGAATGGGCAAAACAGCAATTCGCAACTGTTAAGGGCAATGCTCAAGCATTCATTGGAGTGATATCGCATAAAATTAATACCGAGCCCTATTGGTATTCTCTTACCACAGGCAATACAGCTATCAAAGCTAATCTAATGGATAGCTTTTGGTTTGAAACCAAGCGTGGTTATTGTGAGCATTATACCAGTGCTGTGGCTATTGCTTTAAGGGCCGTGGGTATCCCGGCGAGAGTCATTGTGGGTTATCATGGCGGTAAATGGAATCCAATATCACATTATCTCACTGTACGACAAAACGATGCTCATGCCTGGTTGGAATATTGGCAAAAGGGGATAGGCTGGAAACAGCTGGATCCTGTTACTTTTATTGCTCCTGAACGCATTGATCGAATTATCCATAAAAAACAACTTAATGATTATACACAAGATTGGCTCACTCAATGGAGTCAAGATAATGCAGCATTGTCATGGACATTGCGTGCTGGATATTTTTTAGAATCAGCACAATTTTTCTGGGAGCGTTGGTTATTATTTTACAATCAGGATACACAACATGTTTTATTACAAAAAATCGGTTTAGATCAATGGGACGAAATTAAATTATTCCAAGCATTTGTTTTAGCGTTGGTGTTAATTTTACTCATTGGCGCCGCTTGGTATATTATCTCGCTACACTTGGAACAGGATCCATTGTTAAAGGAATACCATCGCTTGCAGAGAGAGATGCATCGATTGGATGTACACACACTGCCGCCGGCAACCTTAGCCCAGCAATTACATGAGTTGTCCTTAAAGCACCCTCAGTTAAAAGTGTTATTAGATGATCATGTGCAACGATACGAATTATTGCGCTTACAACAAAGCAGCGAAAATATTGAACAACGTCTATCTATTTTGCAATTATTTAGGTCTTTAAGGAAACGTTTAAAAAATATAAAGATGAATTTTTAATATACCCCATCCTACCTGGTTAGGATTAAATCAGGGAATGTGGTCTGTATGTTACACCTACCTGTGAAGTGGCTCGACAGGTTGAACTGGCCTAAAAACGGTATCTGCTTTTTATAACTCTGCCTCTTCTTCCGTCTTGGCCGTTTAAAAAGAGTGTAGAACCTACGGGTGGTGATAGGGCTTGGGGAGCAATGGAACAGCCAACCGACTTAAGCTTGTAAAGTATTAATGACTTGTCTGGGTCTGTGGCAAATGAATTGTCCGGTGTTATGGCACATCTCGTTCGTCTCGAATTTACAGCATTTTACGGGCTCAACCATAAGCATCTCCCATACTCATAAACGTTTGCATACAGGAATATGGACAGCCATCTTGATCATTAACATTATCAAAAAAGATACTCACGTTAGTATGATGACCCACAACTAAATTGTGACTTAAGCTTTTAATATCAAAACTCATACTATCGTCGTTATTAAGCACCGGATTTTTTAATGTAGCGATGACAGCATGGGCAAAACCATTTTTATTCGTGTCCCTCATGTCAGAAAGAATTGCCGCATTAGGTGCGTCCTTTTTAAAACCAATTTTAGAATTAATCCATAAATCAAAAAATTTAGCAGTAGAGAGAGAACCTGCTTTTCTGACAGGCCGATCGCTAAAATAAAGGATTTTAGGACGAATATGTTGCAAAGTAATCTTATAACCTGTTGTGGTTTTAGCCACCTCACCGTCAACTGCTTGTAATACAAACAATAAGCTAATGTTCTTAAAAGGTGCTTTTTTAACAGTATGGCTAGTAGAAGCAGCATGCTGAGCAGTAGCAGAAAATGATAAAGCTGGCGTCAGTCCTAATGCCAAGCTCCCTAAAAAAAAACCATAAGAAATAAATTGATTCATTACTATTTCTTCTACAAATTATAATCAATTTACTACTCTATGATGCTAAGATAAAGAAGTCAAAAGAGTTATTGTCAAATCTGGTGTACGCGTAAAATAGTAAAAATAGTAAGTGACATATCCGCTTGATTGCTCCTACCGTAAATTATGAGAGTGTTCATCTAACTGTGTCATCTCGCTAGTCACTTCAAGCCATTTTGTGTTTATCAAAAAGAAGCTCGCCTTGCGGTTTTAGTCGTGCTACTTCTATGTTCGTCTGCCAATATTTCACCCATAAGTGTTTCTGTTTGTATGTGTGTGGCTTTTTTCCCATTTTGAGGAGTTGGTCTGGTCTCTAAAAAAAAGCTGACTGAGTTAGACGATGCTTTCGTTCTAACTGGTTGATGCGTTTTTGTTGCGCCTATTTTTTCAAGTCGCTCAAGCTGCCCTTCTTGCTGCCTGAGTAGATTTTGATGCGATTTTAAGAGCTTATCATAGACCTCATTTTTGTCAGCAAACTGCACTTTTAGCTCAGAAAGCTCTCGT
>CAMBDN010000028.1 GCA_945865355.1 Legionella genomosp. 1 | reverse complement strand
CCACCTGTACCAAAAGTTGCTTTTACCATCCCATCTGACAAACAACCTTGTCCTATCAAAGCCGCCTGTTGATCACCTGCCACACCGGTGATAGGGATTTCAACACCAAAAAACGCCTTTTTAATGGTCCCAAAGTGAGCATCACTGGCACAAACCGTTGGTAATACTGATTTGGGGATAGCGAATAACTGCAATAATTCTTCATCCCAAATTTCAGTATGAATATTAAATAACATGGTCCTCGATGCATTAGTGACATCGGTAAGATGAGAGTCTCCGCCAGTCAATCGCCAAATCAAAAAACTATCAATAGTACCAAAAGCAAGTCGATTTTTTTTTGCGAGATCATTGGCTTGAGGGACATGATTTAATAACCAATGTAATTTGCTTGCAGAAAAATAAGGATCAGGAAACAACCCTGTTTTTGCAGTAATCATTTCCTCTTGGTCCGCTAAAGACAGACAATATTCTTTCGTTCGTCGGTCTTGCCAAACAATAGCTGGGGCCAAACACTGACCGGTTTTCTTATCCCAGATCAGTGTTGTTTCGCGCTGATTCGTTAAGCCACAAGCAATAATATCTTTGCAATCAACAGACACCACCACATCTTTTATTGCAGCCATTGTCGTTTGCCATATTTCTTCTGGATCATGCTCTACCCAACCAGGATGTGGATAGGATTGCGTCAATGAATACTGACTTGTTCTTAGCAACGTCCCCTGTAGCGTAAATAACATCGCTCGGGTACTGGACGTTCCTTGATCAATAGCAAGAAGATAATGCATTGCTCTCTAGTTCCTGGTTATGATATGAGTTATTTCCTATATATATTTGAATCGTGTTGACAGCGTTAGTCAAGTCGTAACTGTTTATGGAGACAACAATATGGAGCAGGTTTTTGACGTAGCAATTATTGGTGGCGGTATCAATGGTTGCGGCTGTGCCGCTGACGCTGCTTTGCGCGGACTCTCTGTCATTCTCTGCGAACAAGATGACTTGGCTTCTAAAACATCCTCCAAAAGCAGTAAATTGATTCATGGTGGCTTGCGCTACCTGGAGCAATATGATTTTTCATTGGTAAAAAAAGCCCTTAGCGAAAGGCAAAAACTATTACAACTCGCACCCCACTTGGTTCATCCCCTCCCCTTTATTATCCCCTATCAAAAAAATATGCGTCCGTTATGGATGTTACGCGCGGGACTATTTCTTTATGACCATTTAAGCTTTGCCAACAAGTTACCCCACAGTAAATTGGTCCGTCGCGAACAACAGACCAGATACTTTGAACCACTGGACAACCCATTGAGCAAAGGATTTCTTTTCTATGATTGTGCAACCGATGATGTACGTTTAACCTTAGCAAATGCCATGCAAGCAAAAGAGCATGGCGCCACTATCATGCCGCAAACCAAACTCATTCGTGCTGAAGTTACAGGTAACCATTGGCGACTAACCTTACAAAAAGAGGGCTGCGATGTACTCCAGATTACAGCGAAAGCGGTCATCAACACCACAGGACCTTGGGTAGGTCGTGTTAGTCAGTTACTAAACATTCCGATGGTACACAACCTATCCTTGGTCAAAGGAAGCCATTTGGTCGTCCCAAAACTCTATGAAGGCGAACACGCTTATATGTTACAACACCAGGATAAGCGTATTATATTTGCTATTCCATACCATGGTTACACCATGGTTGGTACCACCGATGTTCCCTATTCAGGTGATCTTGATAACATTGAAATTGATGCCAATGAGATAGATTATTTATGCGCAATCATTAACCAGTACTTCAACAAACAACTACATAAAGAAGAAATTATTACCACCTGGAGTGGCATCAGGCCTTTATTATCAGTTAACGGTAAAACAGCGAGTAGCCTAAGTAGAGATTATATTTACCACTATTCAAAACTTCCCGCACCAGCTGTCACTGTCTATGGCGGTAAAATTACGACCTATCGTCAACTTGCCCAACAAGCCGTTAACGAATTACGCACGATATTTCCTCGTTTGGTTCCTTCAAGAACGTCCGTCACCCCACTACCTGGCGCCATCCTGGATCAAATGGACTTTACCGAGTACCAGGCCTACGCTAGACAAAAATACCATTGGCTAGATGAAGCAACAAAAGAACGCTATCTCAATAGCTACGGTACCTACACTGAAAAGGTATTAGCAAGATGCAATAATATAAACGATTTAGGAATATGCTTTAGCCCAACCCTTTACCAAGTAGAGATCGATTACCTGTTAAAAGAGGAATGGGCGACGTGTAGCGAAGATATATTATGTCGACGCACTAAAATCGGTATGAATATTGACGAGATTGCAAAAGAATCTCTAAAAAAATACATATCAAAGCACTAGCCCTACACAAAACAAGATCCCGTAATACGCAGCACGGCTTACGGGATAGATGTATTATGATGTCTTACCTTCACTTTCGAGCTCTGCCTTTATCTTACTCACATCAGCGTCAAGCGCCTGTTGCACTAATTCTTTAAGCGTTGATTCAGGCATACTACCGGCCTCAGAATAAATCACGATACCTTTCTTAAATACCATTAAGTGGGGAATTGACCGAATTTGAAAAGCCTCTGCTAACTCACTCTCTTCTTCAATGTTGACCTTTGCAAATACAATATTCTTGTATTGAGCCGCAACTTTCTCATAGACATGAGAAAATGCCTTGCATGGCGCACACCATACCGCCCAAAAATCGATAATTACAATCTCATTATCATGAATAAGCGCCTCGAATTGCTCACCAGTTACGGCTGAGATTCTAATATCATCACTCATGATTCCTCCATTGAAGACAAAATCCTTTGGTAAATTATATCCTCACTACCTTGGCCTGAAATTCGTCGAAAAACGGGTGCGTTGTCTGGCTCACATTCAACCCATTGCTGATAATAGTCAATGAGAGGCTTTGTTTGCTCATGATAAACATCCAAACGCTTACGGATTATTTCTTCCCGATCATCATCGCGCAAAATTAAAGGGTCACCCGTTTCATCATCAATACCATCACGTTTAGGTGGATGAGCTTGAAGATGATAAACCCGGCCAGAAGCAGGATGAATGCGACGGCCACTAATTCGTTTAACAATTTCATCATCATTAACATCGATGTCAATAACAAAATCAATATTGATCTTAGCTAGTTTTAACGCCTCAGCTTGCGGGATCGTACGTGGAAAACCATCCAGTAAAAATCCATTTTGACAATCATCCTGCGACAGGCGCTCCTTAACCAATCCAATGATAATTTCATCAGAAACCAGATGGCCTGAATCCATTATTTTCTTCGCACTTAAGCCCAGCTCGGTACCCGCAGCAATCGCTGCACGCAACATGTCGCCGGTTGATATTTGTGGAATATTAAAATGCTTCATCAACCGCAGAGCCTGTGTGCCTTTACCAGCACCAGGCCCTCCCAATAGTATTAATCGCCTCAACCGCATGTGACACTCTCCAAATTAGGCATGTATCGTACCTCTTCATAGACCTGTTGTCACCCCGAGCGTGTTATAACCCTTTTAAAACAGGCGTGTCCAAGGTTCAGTTGCGTGTGCTTTTTTACATGACAACAGTTGTGCTTGATACACATGCGCTCGGGTATCGACCTTATGTGCAACAGTAACTAACCAGCTTTTTTGCAAATAGGTTTTCCTTTGATAACCACCAATGCCTTCATGATAAGCCAGGTACAACGAATACGCGTCATTGCGTGGGATCCTTGCTACTTTATAAGCCTGATTAGCATACCAACCAATGAAATCAACCCCATCAGAAAAATCATTTCGAGAAGACAGCATCCCACCATTGGTTTGCTTATAATGAGCCCAAGTGCCATCTAGCGCCTGTGAATAGCCATAGGCTGTAGAAGGACGCTTCCAAGGGATAACCCACAGTAACTTTGTGCGAGGTGGCTTGGCTCTAGCTTCAAATTTTGACTCTTGGTGAATAATAGCCATCTGTACAGCAACAGGCACATGCCAACGGCGCTGCACATCTAATGAAGCTCTGTACCAACTCGGATATTCCCTAAAAACATTACAAACATTATTAATATCTCTAGGTGGTTGGCTAACACAGCCCACCAGAACAAAACCAGCAAACATAATAATAAGCAGTTTCATGCGCATAATAGGGGTAACTCACTCCATGAGGATCTGTCTGCTATTAGTAACAAAAATTAGGGCAGAATAAAATATATTTTTGCTTAAATTGACGTTGATATGTTATTTTCATCTGATGACGATTTTAGTGTTTGATATAGAAACCATTCCCGACGTTGTAACAGGACGCAGGCTTTATGATTTGGACGGACTATCGGATGAAGACACCGCTGCCGCCCTATTTGCATTACGTCGTGCCAAAGTTGGCCATGACTTCTTACCGCACCATTTACAAAAAGTCGTCGCCATTTCATTGGTGATCAGCAATGCGACTCAATTAAAGGTGTGGTCCTTAGGTGAAGATCTATCAGACGAAAAGGAATTGATTCAACGTTTTTTTACTGGCCTTGATAAACTGACCCCTACGCTTGTGAGCTGGAATGGCAGTGGCTTTGATCTACCGGTGCTTCACTATCGTGCCCTATTGCATGGCATCGCAGCCCCAACCTACTGGGAATCAGGTGATAATCAACAGGCATTTCGTTGGAACAATTATTTAAACCGCTTCCACTATCGGCACCTGGATCTTATGGACGTTCTAGCCGGCTACCAAAACAAGGCCTTCGCGCCATTAGATGAGATCGCCACAATGCTTCATTTCCCAGGAAAAATGGGTATGAGCGGTAGTAAGGTTTGGGACGAATATTTAGCCGGGAATATCAAAGGAATACGTGATTACTGCGAAACCGACGTATTGAATACCTACTGTGTATACCTTCGCTTTGAATTGATGCGAGGAGTCATCACCGAAAAGGAATATTCAAACGCATTAGAGCGGCTGCGCGGTTACCTCAGTGAAGAAAAAGACAAACACCATTTACAAGAATTTTTGAGTGCGATGCAAGCATAGAGCACTTACATCCGTTTATCGTAACTCAACATGTCATTATCTCAAGCCAAACGAGGGATCTCCTGAATGCTGCTCAGCAACGCATTTCAAGAGTTACTTTTATGAATCATTTTTTTCAAAACAATAGCATCTTCTATGCTGTCTTCATCACGATAGTAGCCTTGTTTAATCCCAAGTTGGTAAAAACCCATTTTCTTGTACAAACGAAGCGCTGTCAGATTACTGGGGCGAACTTCTAATACCATCGCTACAGTATCCTGCTGGGCTGGTGAATCAATGACGTCTTGTAATAAACATCCACCATAACCCTTACCCTGCAGTAAGGGTGACACACACAAATTCAAAATATGGCACATTTCTTCACTGTAGCGACAAATAATATAACTGGCTATCACTGCCTCACTATCCGTCTCAACCTCAAGTACGCGGCAATCATAACCGACAAATACACAATCAGAAATGATTTGGCGCCCCCAGGGCGCACGATGGGCTGCAATCTCAATTGCATACACACTATCAAGGTCGCTCTCTTGCATAGCCCGTACCCGTAATGACATAAAAATTTCCAATAGGTTTTAATCAAATTATAATTGAAAATTAGGAAATTGTTATATTGGCGTGGAGAAAAGGAGGCGGATCGAGGTAAACCTATCGAGCAATGAATAGATTATGGTGAAGGCGCTTCTCCATGAGAGCCCTCACGATGTTTGAGATGATTTAAATACCGCTTTACGTTTGCCCGTTATAATAAATATAACTACCTAGCAGCCTCAGTCAGCTCATCCCGAAAACTCGGATGTGCTATTGAAATCAATTGACACGCACGCTCACTAGAAGACAGCCCTTTTAAATTAATAATTCCATATTCCGTTGCAATATATTGTGTATCTATCCGTAGATCAGTCACTATCCCGGAAAGTTTAGGTACAATTTTACTGATTTGCCGTTGTTTGGCAGTAGATTCAAACGCTAATATAGATTTTCCACCATTAGATAAATAAGCACCTCGTACAAAATCATTCTGCCCACCTGGCCCACCAAATTGCCGATCATGAATGTCTTCTGCATTTACTTGGCCATACAAATCCATTTCAATGATTGCATTTACTGAAATAACTACGTTGTATACCTTCTGGTGAAGAAGTTGTATGCAGACTTACAGGAACTTCCCGCGGATTTAACCGCGGGAAGTCCCTGTAAATCTATTTTCACGGGGATTTTATTACGTTAAACGCTATGCCTTTTTCTTTTTAGGAAGATATAAGTCGGTAATCGTTCCCTCAAATATCTCTGCAGCTTGAGCAATTGATTCCGAAAGGGTTGGATGAGGATGGATGGTTAAGGCAATATCTTCAACATCACAGCCCATTTCGATGGCTAAGGCAGTTTCGGCGATAAGATCGCCCGCATTAACACCAGCAATCCCTGCTCCTATAAGTCGCTTGCTTTCAGGACAGAACAGCAACTTAGTCATGCCCTCCTCTCGTCCCATGCTTAATGCACGCCCGCTAGCAGCCCATGGAAATACTGCTTTTTCATAGGCGGTACCATTTGCTTTGGCTTCTTTTTCAGTAAGACCAGCCCAAGCAATTTCAGGATCGGTATAAGCAACACTAGCGATACACTTTGGATCAAAATAATGTTTCATCCCACAAATGACTTCTGCCGCAACTTTACCCTCAGGAATTGCTTTATGCGCTAGCATTGGCTGGCCAACAACATCGCCAATGGCAAAAATATGAGCTACATTGGTACGCATTTGTTTATCAACAGGGATAAATCCACGCTCGTCAACCTTAACACCTGCCAAGTCAGCCGCAATTGCGCCACCATTTGGCTTACGCCCAACCGAAACCAACACTTGTTGGAAGCATAAAGGTTTATCCGTTGCATGCTCACCTTCCATGGATACATAAATACCATCTTCTTTCGCATCGACCGCGGTTACTTTCGTTTTCAGCATGAATTTAACGCCATTCTTCATCATGCGTTTTTGTAACACATTTACCAAGTCAGCATCTGCACCTGGAATCAACTGATCCATAAATTCAACTACGGAAACATCAACACCTAAAGCGGCATAAACTGTTGCCATTTCCAAGCCGATGATGCCACCACCAAGCACAAGCATACTGCCTTTAATATCAGATAATTCAAGCGCACCCGTAGAGCTAAAAATACGTTTGTCTTTTGGGATAAATGGCAAATTGACTGACTCACTACCCACAGCAATGATCGCATGTTCAAAATCGACAGTGGTCTTTCCGTCAACACTATCTACAACCATTTGATGAGCACTGGAAAATTTAGCAGTACCGACAACGACTTCTACTTTACGCTGCTTCGCTAAAGCGTTTAATCCACCGGTTAATTTCTTAACCACGGAGTTTTTCCAAGCTACCAATTTTGTATTATCCAGTTTTGGCTCACCAAAATTCACGCCTAGATCAGCCATTTCATGAGCTTCATCAACCACTTTGGCAATATGCAATAACGCTTTAGAGGGGATGCAACCCACATTTAAACAAACCCCACCCAAGGTGTTAAAGCGTTCAACCAAGACGACCCTTTTCCCCAAGTCTGCTGCACGAAATGCAGCTGTATAACCGCCAGGACCGCTACCAATTACTACAACATCTGTTTTAATTTGTTTAGTCATCTAAAAAGCCTCTTGAATATTGTCGCAAGTCAAACCAAGTCGCCCCAAATGGGCGACTATTTATAATAGAATCCGTCGAATATCACATAACCCTTCGCAAACAAAGCGAGTAAAGCGTGCGGCTTCTGCCCCGTCGATCACTCGATGATCATAAGAGAGTGATAATGGCAGCATCAATCGTGGCTTAAATTCCCCATCCTGATATACCGGTTTCAAACTCGAGCGCGATAAACCTAAAATCGCTACTTCAGGGCTATTTACAATCGGGGTAAATGCCGTTCCGCCGATACCGCCCAAACTTGAAATAGTAAACGACCCACCACTCATATCAGCAGGCATTAATCCTTTTTCTCGCGCCTTGGTACTCAAACGAGCCATCTCTTGAGCAATCGCATCAACAGATAAACGGTCAACTTCTTTGATCACTGGAACGACCAACCCATTGGGTGTTTCTACGGCTACACCGATATTGAAATATTGCTTATATATTAGGTTCTCGCCACTGGCATCAAGAGAGGTATTAAATTGTGGATACGTTTGTAATGCCTTACTAACGACCTTGCAAACAAAAGCCAATAGGGTGAGCTTGTAGCCCGAAGCATGAGCGCGTTCTGCCTCAGCTTTTCTGAAGGCTTCGAGTTCGGTAATATCTGCCTCATCAAACTGTGTTACATGGGGGATAGTGATCCATGAACGGTGTACGTTAACACCGGTTAGACGCTTAATTTTATTTAGCGCTTTAACCTCTATCACACCGAATTTACTAAAATCGATACTGGGCAGAGTCGGTAAAGAAAAGCCACCCGCTGTTGATTTATCATTCAGTTTATTTTTTACATATTGGGTCACGTCTTCTTTGCTAATCCGTGATTTTCTTCCAGTACCCCGCACCTCGGCTAAATTTACACCCAATTCCCGTGCTAAACGCCGCACGGCAGGACCTGCGGAAATAGCGCTGGCATTGTCCAATTTTTGCTGCACTGGCGCGACTTGCGATTGCGTTTCAATACGTGGTGCAGAAATTTCAGCTTGTGTAGCTTGAATGGTAGTGGTCGGCGATATTTCTAACACAACCGTTGTCTTCATCACCAACACCAATGATCCTTGAGCAACTTTATCACCGACTTTCAAAGCAATTTTTTCAACAACACCATCAGCGGGTGACGGAATATCCATTGTGGCTTTATCACCCTCTAATGTGACTAATGATTGGTCCTTAACAACGGTATCACCTACTTTAACCATAACATCAATCACATCGACGTCAGTCGCTCCACCAATATCAGGAATGGGTACCTCAATGCTTTGCTCTTTTACTTCTTTCTGTTCTTTTACTTCTGCAGTTACAGACTTGACCGCGACAGGAGTCTCATTAACCACAGGTGCCGCACTAGCCGGATCATTTTCAATCGATTGCTGTGCTGCAAGCGTTAAAATAACATCGCCCTCTGCAACTTTATCCCCAATCTTAAGCGTCACTGACTGAACAATCCCAGCTTTTGGTGCTGGAATTTCCATACTAGCTTTATCCGATTCGAGGGTAATCAAAGGGGTATCGACGTCAATAGTGTCACCTTCTTTCACCAAAATTTCGATGACATCCACCCCGGTGGCTCCACCAATATCTGGCACTTTAATTATTTGCACATCTGCCATATAGACCTCTTTTCGAAATAATTAGTGAGTCACTGGATCAAGCTTCTCGCTATCAATCCCATAGCGTTTCATCGCGTCAGCAATCGTAGCTTTTGGTAGCTCACCTTGCTCAACCAGTGCACTCAACGCTGCTAGCACAATAAACTTAGCATCGACCTCGAAGAAATGGCGCAAACGAACACGTGTATCGCTACGACCAAAACCATCGGTACCCAGTGTCACATAAGGTGCATCAATAAACTGTCTAATCTGATCAGCATATAATCGCATATAATCAGTTGCAGCAATCACCGGCCCCTTTCGTCCAGCCAACTGTTGGCGCACATAACTTTGTTTCGCAGTTTTTTCAGGGTGCATACGATTAAAACGCTCAACCGCCAAACCGTCTCGACGTAATTCGTTAAAACTGGTTACACTCCATATATCAGCAGTAACCGCAAAATCATTGTTCAACATCTCTGCCGCTTTGATCACTTCACGCAAGATGGTTCCGCTTCCACATAGTTGTACATGATGCTTCGACTTTTTCTTACTATCTTGCAATAAATACATCCCTTTGATGATCCCTTCCTCACAACCTGCCGGCATGTCAGGATGTTGATAATTCTCGTTCATTACAGTGATGTAATAAAATACATTTTCTTGCTGCACAAACATGCGTTGCAATCCATGCTGAATAATCACTGCCAACTCATAAGCATAGGTTGGATCATACGCAACGCAATTGGGAATGGTTGAAGCCATCAAATGACTGTGACCATCCTGATGCTGCAATCCTTCACCAGCAAGCGTCGTACGCCCAGCGGTACCCCCTAACAAGAAACCACGTGCTTGCATATCGCCAGCAGCCCAAGCCAAATCACCAATTCGCTGAAAACCAAACATTGAATAGTAAATATAGAACGGAATCATTGGTAATTTATTTGAGCTATAGGATGTGGCTGCTGCCATCCATGAACAAAAAGCACCGGCCTCGTTAATTCCTTCTTCTAAAATTTGCCCATCTTTTGCTTCGCGATAATACATGACTTGTTCATGATCAACCGGTGTATATAACTGCCCTACCGGAGAATAGATACCGATTTGTCGGAACAACCCTTCCATTCCAAACGTGCGACATTCATCAGGTACGATGGGCACTATTCGTGGTCCAAGTACCTTGTCTTTAAGTAATGTGGATAATATACGCACAAACGCCATGGTCGTTGAAATCTCACGATCACCTAAGTTTTTGGTAACACTTGCAAATTCTGACAAATCTGGGATAGGTAATGGCTCAAATGAATGATTACGTGCCGGTAAATATCCACCCAAAGCTTCCCTTTGTTTACGTAAGAATTGGATCTCTGGACTATCATCAGCAGGACGATAAAATGGCACTTCTGAAATTTTTTCATCACTAATAGGAATACTGAATCTATCCCTAAATGCACGCAACTGCTCTACGCTCATTTTCTTTTGCTGGTGAGTAATGTTAAGGCCCTCACCGGCAGCACCCATACCGTAACCTTTGATGGTTTTGGCAAGAATAACGGTCGGCCTGCCATGCGATTCCACTGCTTGTGCGTAAGCCGCAAATACTTTCTGAGCATCATGACCGCCACGATTTAAGCGCCAAATTTCATCATCCGATAAATTTTCCACCATTTTTTTCAATTCTTTGGATTTGCCAAAGAAATGCTCACGCACATAAGCTCCATCATTTGCTTTATAACCTTGGTAATCACCATCAAGGCATTCTTCCATGCGCTTTTGCATCCACCCTTCTTTATCACGAGCAAATAGTGGGTCCCAACGGCCACCCCACACTACTTTAATGACATTCCAGCCGGCGCCACGAAATACACCTTCTAATTCTTGAATGATCTTGCCATTCCCACGGACTGGGCCATCTAATCGCTGCAAATTACAATTCACTACAAAAATAAGATTGTCGAGTTTTTCTCTAGCCGCTATTGAAAGAGCACCCACCGACTCAGGCTCATCCATTTCACCATCGCCAAGAAATGCCCATACTTTACGATTTTCAGCTTTTATCAAATTACGATTTTCTAAATATTTCATAAAGCGAGCTTGGTAGATCGCTTGAAGTGGACCTAATCCCATCGATACCGTGGGAAATTGCCAAAAATCGCCCATCAACCATGGGTGCGGATAAGACGATAAACCATCCACCTCAACTTCCTGTCTAAATTTATCCAGTTGTTGTTCAGAAAGTCGACCCTCTAAAAAAGCACGAGCATAAATTCCCGGTGCAGAATGTCCCTGAATATAGAGCAAATCACCGCCATTCACGCCATTTGGACCTTTGAAAAAATAATTAAATCCGGTTTCGTAAAGGGTTGATGCCGAAGCATATGACGCAATATGACCGCCAAGTTCGGGTGCGTATTTACCCGCACGCAAAACCATCGCAACAGCATTCCAACGAATCAGAGCACTAATACGTTTACTAATACCTTCATCAGGAGGCATTTGTTTTTCTTCATAGGGTTTGATCGTGTTGTGATAAGGCGTATGTATAGAACTTAAGGGTACTAGACCATCTGCATTTGCTTTATTGATCAACTCTTGTAATAAAAATGAAGCGCGCTCATTGCCATCATTCATAACGACAGCCTGAAAAGCATCTAGCCATTCTCGCGTTTCTATAGGATCTATGTCATTAATATTTTCATCTGCCATTCAGTTGTTCCTCTTTCCTCTGGGTGCCATGGTTTAGGATCGCTTAAAATCCTTAGCAGCAAACTGGTGCGACTTGTAAACGTTTCTGAATTAAGCCATTGCAAGATTGCTCACAAACAGTGTAATCAGCCGAACAGTCACAGGTAACTTTGCGGCATTGTAGTGGATCTCGGTAGGAATTCAACTCACGCGATAAAACACCACCTTGGACTTGTTGCTCATGTACAAACTCATTGTAGTTGCGAGCAGCGCTATTATCGGCAGACGCACCACACTCACGACAGTTATTGTGGCAGATTTTATTGCACTTTTTAAACTGTTGCTGACACGTTTGTTTGCAAAAAGCCCGCTCATTGACTCGCTTTACTGAGCTCTGTTGGCTTGTACATGCAATCAAGCTAATAACTGCAAGACATATAATAAATCGTGTAAAAGAATACATTATTATTTGCTCACTTATGATTAACAATCTAATGCTAAAAAGGTCAGCGTCAGGTGGCAAATACTCTACATTTTAGTACATTTTGAGCGGGTTTACACCCACGCAAACAATGTGAAGCAAGCCAGTAAAACCAATAACGCAATAATAGCATGCTCTACAAGTCGTTCCGCTTGTGGCAAAGCAGTCACTTCATCACCACGTCGGTCCAATGCTTGCAGACCACAGGCACTTAATAGAATCTGATTGTTTTCAGGCATTTTAAAGAATAAGCTTGAAAAATATCGGAGTCCTGCCTGAAAATTCCCTACCATCAAATATAAAAGAGAGGTCATTCTTGCTGGTAACCAATCAAGAAGATTAGTCACCCATATCGCCTGTTGACTTACCGTTTGTTGGTTCTTACAAAGCGAGATCAGTCGATAAAGTAATACCATTAAAGGTCCCGTGACAATATACCAGAATAATATAGCAAACAATTGTCCATTCATTCGTGCTAAATACGTTCCTATATCGTCTTCACTGATTTTCTCAGCGGTTGACTCACGCTTAGGATAAAATGGGTTTTCAGGACCAATGCAATAATAAAAGATGATAATATTTAGTAATAAGCCAATAAAACCAAATACCCACGTAGAAAGAAAAAAAAGTGCAAAAACAGCCACTAAAAACAGTGGGAGTATGGCAAAAGCAAGCATAATCCAAGGAGAAGATAAAATAGGTAGTTGTGAGAATCGCTGCTCCATCGCGTTGGCATACAATGCAAACCAATTAAATCGATGATGTGAAGTAGCATGCACTAAAAAACGTTCACTTAGTAAACAAAGAACAATAACCAAGAGCTTCATGAAATTCCCATCCTGTTAAAATAATAACTAACGCTTTGTTTTGATATTTTTAACCCCTGTAGCCCTTCTAATCCTTACGCATCTTATCTGACAGCGACATCGGTGTTGGGTATTTTAATACCACCAAATACGAGGAAACGATAAAGGTAAGTATGGTCGTTGCCTGAATAAGATTCGATGCAACTTCAGAAATTAGATGTGTACCTAAAGCAATGCTCGCAACCAATAAAGAAAATTCGCTAGCTTGGCCTAATCTTAGCCCTACCTCTTTAGCAACAACATTTTTCTCACCTGATTTTACAAATAACAAACGGAAGAAAAGGGGTTTCAAAACCAACATTAATAGTGCCAAAATAAATGCGGGAATAACAACCTGAGCTGCGAAGGCAAAATTAAATGTCGCACCAACCGAGAAGAAAAACATCACCAAGAAAAAATCCCTGAGCGGTTTTAGACTTTCAGCAATAAATAATGAAATAGGACTAGCCGCTAGTGCAACACCTGCAACAAAAGCCCCAATGTCCTCTGACAATCCCACTTTTTCCGCAAGGACAGATAAACCTAAACACCAACCAATAGAAAGCAAAAATACATACTCCTGCGTTCTATCAAAGCGTGCTAATAATTTAACCAAAACATAGCGTTCAATTAAAAATGCAAATAAAATTAGCGATGGCAAGGAAACGCATACCAATAGCATATCATGCCAAGCAGAACCTCCACTTTGTGCTCCATTGATTAAAATTAAGACCACAATGGCGATAATATCCTGCATCAACAGCACGCTGATCATGATTTCGCCAGTGTGTTGATGATGAAGTATTGTTGTCGGTAATAATTTAAGTCCGATGATCGTGCTTGAAAACATCATGGCCGCACCCAACACCCATGCTTCTGTATTAGATAACCCAAACCAACAGCCAATAAAATACGCGATAACAGCAAATAACACCGAACTTAGCATCGCAATCCATGTCACTTTTCTCAACATATGGACCAAATTTTGTGGCTGGAGATGTAATCCAAGAAGAAATAACAGAAACACAATCCCTACATCACCAACTTGTCTTACAGCACTCAAATCCGTGATTAACTGAAGCCCCCAAGGACCCAATGCCGCACCCAGCAAAATATAGGCGACTAATAAAGATTGCCTAGTAAAGAGCACGACCGTAGAAAAAAAAGCAGCCCCTGCAAAAATTAAGAAAAGTGTATAAAAAACGGTACCATCATGCATAGGTTAAACACCCCATCATCAATAAGCATTTTCGACAATAAAATCAAACCAATAGAATAACATAAAAAAGGTATGAACAGCCCCTATTTATTTTAACTAGGTATGGCAGTAATCGAAGAAAGAAGATCGAAAGAGAGACGCGGCAGTAAACGGCTATTTAATAAGGCTATATTCAAAGAGCGGTTCAGGACAATAGAACGCGTGCTCTCTTGGAAGGACAAATTCAAGCGATCACTACTGGGTCAAGTCCAAATTTTGCTGTAAATTCCCATTTATTCAGTCCATCGATTTGGTTTATTAATTTGCCATTTTGTTAAGTTCAAGTACGATTGATTTTTCCGTCTCCCGCGATAGAAACTTTGTTAGTCAAGCAGGCGAATAAATTAGATTTGATAGAAAACTCAAAGCGAATACAATCAAAATAAGAACGCATTCCTTATCAAAAAATTCTAGGGAATACCTTACATGCCACCTAATTTCCCGAGAAAATTATACCTAGGTTTTACTCGTCAGTTCAATTATTGAACACAGCCAAATTTTCCCATTCCCCCCTGTTATTCCAAGGAAAGTTTGACTATTGCCACCAAAACTTATACCTTGCTGATATTAAATTTTACCCGCTAAATCATAGGTAAAATTATACCTATGATTTAGCGGGTAAATGATAATTAAATTACGCTAACTATTTGTTATTTAATAACTTTCAACAGGCCTAGGTACTATTATATCGGGAATTGAGGATGCCAGCGATTTTGAAAGACAAGAACAAGGGGCTGTGATTGGTTGTGGTGTGCTCAATAAAATGACTTCTTTGGGGGCCTGCAAGCTATATATCAACCTAAATTTTAGAAAAATCAGCACATGACGAGAGTTAAGAAACAAAACCGCTTGCTGCTCTGCTTCGATCGCCTGAGCCACCTAGACAACGCCTTCAAAACCATAGCGTAGACGATGAGAATCTCGCGATTTTTTAGATAACGAACAACTTAGAAACCTACTACCAGTTGATTGGGCTGAACGAATAACAGTTAATGTTCCCTTAATAATTATTTAATATAATGTATAACATATTATTAATTCATTTAATTATATGAGAAATAGTTGCCAATGGTATCATAAGTTTTTTTATTGTACGGTTTTCATATTGGCTTCATAAGGAAAGTAGCAGAAAAATAATTTATTTTATAGATTTATATGGTTTTTATTTAGGAGATACTTATGCCATCTTTCAAATTTTTTAGTAACAATCTAATGTCTTCAGTGCCACAAATTAAATTATATGGGCCACAAGTAGCAAGAAAAGCACTGAACTCGCTTGATTTCAATAATCCAAAGTTCGTGATAGGCGCTGGAGTTGGGCTGGCTCTTTTAGCTATGTCGGGTGTTCTTGAAACGGCCATAATCTCTGAATTCGCAATTAATGTAGGCATGGCGGTATTAACATACGCCATGAATAAGAGACAAATGAAGGATGAAGCAAATCATGCAGACCAAGCGTATCTAGCCCCAAGCCCTTAGCGGCTCTGTCGGGGTTTTAGTTGGTCGCATTAAGAAGTATATTGGTTCTTAGCCTCTTTAACATGAAGACGCTAAGAACTAAATATTAGACCCCTTGCATAATTTATTTAAAGTGCAAAACGACGTTGTTAAAAAAATCAAATTAAGGTAAATATCACCCCCATCAGACGATTTCTATTTCACTTTGACAGAGACTAGCGTACCCAGAGATATCAAGCGCTTAGAGCCATTGAAATCAGGTGGTATAATAAACCGAGTATAGGTTTTCTACAGCACATCTTTTTCATCCTATTCCACAAAGCTTATTAGCCGGTACTGCAATGTCTATCATTTTGGGTGGTGCCAGTTTTAAATTATTCATTAATTCAATGTATTCTTCTCGTGATTTTACCCCAAGACGAGGGTTATATTTAATTTCTTCACCTATCGTGCTGACTGTCATGCCATTATAATCATGGCCAGGATACACGAGGATGTTCTCGGGTAAACACAATAATCGATTCATTAAACTGTCATATTGAAGACCTGGATTACCGTGTTGGAAATCGGTCCGCCCTGTTCCACGAATAAAAAGCGTATCACCCGTAAACACTCTATCATTCATCAAAAAACAATAAGAATCATCGGTGTGTCCCGGCGTATACAATACCGTCAGTTTAAGCCCATCAAAATCAAGGATATCATTGTC
>CAMBDN010000027.1 GCA_945865355.1 Legionella genomosp. 1 | reverse complement strand
TAACCCTCTCCCCGGAAGAGACTATTATAAAATTAAGATGGTTCACGGGTAGAGAGGAATGCTCATTGATTGGTGCAGAGAGCTTCCTTAAGGTAGAGCCATTTGGCTGCAGTTCAAATGAATTTGAGGTAATTTATGGTCGCAAAACGCAATGGTTTAGGACGCAATTTATCCGCTTTATTAAGTCATACAGATACAAGTCTTCTCACCGAGTCTCCAGCTGTAGCTGTTGATCGGATAAGACTTGCGATAGATAGCTTGCAGCCTGGTAAGTATCAACCTCGTGGAGAAATTGAAGATACGGCGCTCGTTGAGTTAGCCGAATCGATCAAAAAACAGGGCTTGTTGCAGCCATTAGTCGTGCGAGAAATTTCACCGCAGCGCTACGAAATTATCGCAGGAGAAAGGCGTTGGCGTGCCTGCCAATTGGTAGGGATGACGGAGGTTCCTGTCGTACTCCGTCAAGTCGATGATGAAACAGCGATGGCAATGGCGTTGGTAGAAAACCTACAACGAGAAGATTTAAATGCAATGGACCAAGCACGAGCAATGCATCGTCTAACCACCGAATTTTCTTTGACACACCAACAAATTGCCGATTTACTGTGTAAATCACGAGCAGCTGTTAGTAACTTTCTGCGGTTGTTAAATTTATGTGGCGAGGTTAGACGAATGCTCGAGCATGGTGATCTGGAGATGGGGCATGCTCGTTGCTTGTTAATGTTAGAGGAAGGCAAGCAATACCAAGTTGCTCAATTGGTGGTCGCTAAAAATTTATCGGTGCGGGAAACGGAGGCATTAGTTGCCCGAGTTAAAGCGTCTGCCGGAGTGATACCAAAAATACAGGAAGATATTACACCATTTTTTGAGCACGCACTTCAAACTTTGTCACAACGATTACAGGCAAAGGTGAAGATCAAACAAGGTGTAGCAGGGAAAGGTACCCTGATTATTCATTATGATGATATGCACAGCCTACAACAAATGATTGGAGAGCTTATTAATTAAAACCCATCTGGGGAAGGTATATACCCCGTTGCTGTGGAATGAATATGTCGCTAAAAATTGGACTTCTTGCAGAAAAACATGCGTTGGATTATTTGATTTCAAAAGGGTTACATTGGGTAGATAGTAATTATCGTTGTCGCATGGGAGAAATTGACTTAATCTTACGTGATGGGGAGTATTTGGTGTTTGTCGAAGTGCGAGCACGGTCGTCCCAGGCTTTTGGTGGCGCAATAGCTAGCGTAACATTCAGTAAGAAACAAAAACTTATCAAAACAGCACTGCATTACTTGTCGGCAAAAAAAATTCATGATAAGCAAGCCATTCGCTTTGATGTGTTGACTATTGATGGTGTGCCGCCAAAGATGACATGGGTTAAAGATGCATTTGGAGCTGATTACTAGAGCGGCCATCTATAAACATTAGGCACCCTAGGATCATGAGGAAACATATGACACAAATGGAAGATCGAGTCAGACATCTATTCGGTGTCAGTATCGAAGCAAAAATTGCTGTAGCAGATACGTTATCAGGGGCTATTGCAAATGCGGGTCTGCGGCTAGTTAATTGTTTACTTAATGATGGCAAAATTTTTTTGTGCGGGAATGGCGGGTCAGCGGCGAATTGCTTACATTTTACTGCCGCAATGTTGAATCATTTTGATGTTGAGCGACCACCGTTACCCGTGATTTCATTATCTACCGATATCTCGGTTTTGACGGCGGTGACAAATGAGGGTCATTATGATCAGATCTTTGCCCGCCAAATCCAGGCGCTCGGACAAGAGGGCGATGTATTACTTGCGCTATCAACGTCGGGTAATTCTGATAGTCTATTGCATGCAGTCAATGCTGCTAATGACCGGGGAATGGATACAATCGCGTTAAGTGGACGTGATGGTGGCATGCTTGCTAATCATTTGGGGCCAGAAGATATTGAGTTGAGGGTAACTGGTGATACAGCAGCCCGTATTAGAGAGGCTCATTTATTTATTTTGCACTGTTTTTGTGACTTGATCGATCAATCATTATTTGGACAAATGTTGGGGTAACTATGAAGATAAAAGCAATAATTTTTTCAATGCTGTGTGCGTTATTAGCGGGTTGTGTAGCCGTGGTTGCCGTCGGTGCGGCTGGCGGTATGGCTGTATATGATCGACGTAGCGTCGCGATGATGGAGCGAGATGCTCGAATATTTTATGTCGTAAACAAAACCATCGTTGCAGATCCTCGCTTTCTTGACTCGCGTATTGTTGTTAGTAGTTATAATCAAGTCGTGTTGCTTGCCGGTCAAACACCCATTGCGACATTACGAGCTGCCGCTGAAAAAATTGCGCACAGCACACCAAATGTTCGTCGCGTTTATGACGAAATTACAGTTGATTATCCTTTGTCTATCTCAAGAAAAAGTAAAGACACATGGATTACCGGCCAGGTCCGTAGCAAAATGCTAACTCAAAAAGGGCTGGAGTCAGGTTCGATTCATATCGTCACTGAAAATGGGGTCGTATATTTGATGGGTATTGCTACACATGAACAAGCCACTTTAGCGGTGAATGTGGCAAGACAAGTGAAAGGTGTAACAAAAGTGGTTAAGGTATTTCAATATATTACCTAGGGCATAATGAACGCGCTAAAAATTGTATTACTCATGTTATCTAGCGTGTTGTTGAGCAGTTGCATCAGTAATGTTTGGACCGGTGCATCGCTAGTTTATGACCGCCATAATGTTTATAAGTCACTCAGTGACTTTCAATTAGCGGCCAACTCAAATCGGGCGCTATACAATGATAAGGTGTTCAAGCGAGCTGATTGTTCTATTGATCTGGCTGTTTTTAAAGGGGATATCTTGTTGTCTGGCAATGTTCCCACAGCTGAATTGCGTAAAGAGGCTTATGACAGAATAAAGGCATTAGATGGATATCGTCGCCTATTTGATCAGTTAGCAATTAGTAATGCTCCTACCAATGTTGTACAGGACAATTGGATTACAGCTAAAATTCGTAGCCAAATTATAGCTGATTCAACGATAGATCCGCATGCGTTTAAAGTGGTGACCACGAACCAAATCGTCTATTTAATGGGAGATGTGATCCCTGAGGAAGCTAGTAAAGTTATACATTTGGCCAGGGAGTGTACTGGAGTAAAGCGAGTGGTAAAGTTATTTAAGTATTACAACTTAAGTGATCAGATCATGTCTAAAAATTAAAAGGCCTGAATTTCTCAGGCCGTTTGATGCTTTTCCAAACAGGAAGTGGCTAACCTGTGTGGATGCTTATACTGTATCAATGGAATCGACCTTTAGCTAGTCGTTTACGGACTTTTCGCAACTTAATTAGATGTAAAAGCCCTGTCGAGCAGTTTATGTCCTTTTCTTGTGCATTTTCAACCGTAAGTTGCATGGGATGAGAACGACAATGTTTCCGATAGGGGCTATGTAACTTATTGTGTTTGTGGTGTAAACCATCGCCGTAGCGATTTTCCATTTGTTCCCGCATACGCGCTGCGGTATGCTGTTGTTTCTCTGACATAATAATAACCTCTCACTGAGTTGGACGTTTAAGCTGTGTTGTAAATTTTCTAGTCCCCTTAACAAGACGTTAATTTTCTACAGCTTCATTAAATTATAGATGAAGAATCCCAGAGTTGCCGTTGCTTATCAATATTGTTTACTTTATAATCCGCGCGAACGGGTAGGTGCAATTGTGAAAAATCGGCAGGGCTTACAGGGCGCTCAGCGATTGCTGATATGTCAGCTAGGTATTACCATGCTGCCTGCAATAATATGCTTATTGCTTTCAGGTGCAACAGCTGCAATATCTGCAATTTTAGGTGGATTAGTTAGTATGCTGCCCAATGCATTTTTTGCGATAACCATGTTTCGACACCAGGGCGCACGAGCGGCAAAAAAAATTGTCAGTAGCTTTTATAAAGGTGAAGCACTGAAGTTGGCACTTACAATTATTATGTTTACGCTGGTGTTTAAATATTTTACTATTAATCCGCTCGTGTTTTTTGTAGTCTACATTGTGGCACAAATGGTATTTTGGTTTGCCCCAATGATATTTAATAATTCTGGAGCGCGCTGTAAATAGGCTCCAAAACTAAATAGGCCAGAAAGTGACAGAAATGGTATCAAACACACATTACATTAAGCACCATCTTACGTACCTAACTTATAACCTCAAAACGATGAGCTTGGGTACTAGCGGTGGCTTTTGGTCATTAAATCTAGATACAATATTTTTTTCAATAACATTGGGCATTATCGCTCTTTTGATGATGTATTTAGGAGCGCGACGCGTATCCACAGATGTCCCCGGTAAACTTCAGAATTTTGCCGAAATGATGTTAACTTTCGCCGATAATCAAGTCAAAGATTGCTTCCATGGTAAAAATAATGTGATAGGCCCATTGGCACTCACGATATTCATGTGGGTATTTCTGATGAATTTCATGGACATTCTTCCAGTCGATATCCTGCCGGCAATTGCGCAGCTTTTTGGAATACATTATTTGAAGGTAGTTCCAACCAACGACCTAAACTTAACATTCGGGATGTCCCTATCCGTATTTTTCTTGATTCTAATATATAGTATCAAGGTTAAGGGCACTAAAGGCTTTGTGAAAGAATTAACCATGCAGCCATTTAACAACCCACTCTTTATTCCGTTTAATTTGCTATTGGAGTTGGTTGGTCTAATAGCAAAACCGATTTCATTATCACTACGGTTGTTTGGCAATTTATACGCTGGTGAGCTGATATTTATTTTGATAGCGTTACTAACGTTGAATGCAACATCCTCGTCTGTTGCTACAACAGCGACGCTCGGTGTGGCACAGTTTTTATTGTCATTGGCATGGTCAATTTTCCATATTTTGGTCATTACTTTACAAGCCTTTATTTTCATGGTGTTGACGATTGTTTACCTTAGTCTCGCTCACGAAGATCACTAACCAATTTTATTTTAATGTCCATTAAGGGGATTTATATGCAAGCTGCAAATTTAATAGCACAAGTTCAAGGTATGACGGTCATCGCGGTCGCTTTGTTGATTGGTCTAGGAGCGTTGGGTACAGCTATTGGTTTTGGATTGTTAGGTGGTAAATTTCTTGAGGGTTCAGCGCGCCAACCAGAAATGGTACCCATGCTACAAGTAAAAATGTTTATTGTTGCAGGCCTTCTTGATGCGGTGACAATGATTGGTGTAGGTATCGCTTTATTCTTCACCTTCGCTAACCCATTCATCGCCAACTTAGGTGCTTGATCCACTGAGTTAAAAAAATGTAGCCCGCATTGAGCGAAGCGGAATGCGGGATTGTTTAGGGAGTAACGCCCACATTCCGCTTCGAATCCATACAGGCAACGCTCCATTAGCCTAGAGCAGTGGTCTAGTACGGTGAAATTGTTACAGGAGAAATGATCTTGGAAATCAATTTAACATTGGTCGTGCAAATGCTGGTTTTTGGTGCATTTGTGTGGTTTACCATGAAATTTGTTTGGCCTCCATTGTCGAAAGCATTGGAAGAGCGGCAAGAGAAAATTGCTGATGGTTTGGCAGCTGCAGAACGTGGTCGTAGAGAGTTAGAGTTGGCCCAGCATCGCGTAAAAGACGAAATGAAACACGCGAAAGTTCAGGCTGCTGATATCATTGAGAAAGCCAATCGACGTGCAACACAAATGATTGAAGAAGCTAAAGAAGATGCACGCCAGGAATCGCAAAAATTGGCGAAGGTAGCCGAAGCACAAATTGCACAAGAAGTTAATCGTGCGAAGGATACCTTACGTAAACAAGTGGCAACATTAGCTGTTGCAGGTGCTGAAAAAATACTGATGCGTGAAATTGATGAGCAGGCAAATCGGGCACTGCTTGATAACTTGATCGAAGAGATTTGACATGCCAGATACAACGACTATCGCTAGACCTTACGCTAAAGCAATTTTCAAACATGCACTTGCAGAGAAACACTTGGCTGCATGGTCTGTCGCATTGTATGAGTTAGCACAAGCCGTACTTAATCCAGAAGCGAAGCACTTCATTTCTAACCCGGCGGCTACCGCGGACCTACAGGCCCAGTTGTTGCTGACGGTGTTTGCCAAGGCGAAGCGTAGTGATGAATTGAAGACAGTAGAAAATTTAGTTCACTTGCTAGCTGAAAACAAACGTCTACCCGTTCTGCCCGATATATATGCTCAATACGAGTCTTTGCGTGCCGAACAGGAAAAAAAGTTGACAGCAAACGTCAGTAGTTTTGCAGCGCTGACCAGCGAACAACAACAGCAATTAATTAACTCCCTAAGTGAGCGCTTGCAGCGCCAAGTCACGTTGGAAGTAAGTATTGATAAATCCCTATTGGGAGGTGCTGTTATTCGTGCTGGTGATTTAGTCATCGATGGCTCGGTGCGGGGTAAATTAAACAAACTAAGCACCAATTTGGCCGCGTAATATAGAGGATAAACTCCATGTCAGAACAAATTGCATTAAATCCATCTGAAATTAGCGAATTAATCAGAAAGAAAATAGAACAGTTTAGTGTTGTTTCTGAAGCACGAAATGAAGGTACTGTTGTAAGCTTGAAAGACGGTATCGTCCGTTTACACGGATTAGCTGATGTTATGCAGGGTGAAATGATTGAATTCCCTGGCGGTGTCTATGGTCTGGCACTCAATTTAGAGCGTGATTCTGTCGGTGCGGTCATCCTCGGTGATGCCGGCGAGCTCTCGGAAGGTCAAAAAGGAAAATGTACCGGACGTATTCTTGAAGTACCTGTGGGTCGTGGTCTACTTGGACGAGTTGTTGATGCATTGGGAAACCCCATTGATGGTAAAGGTCCACTAGAATCTGACGGTTTATCACCGATTGAAAAAGTTGCACCGGGTGTTATTGCACGTAAATCGGTTGACCAACCCGTACAAACGGGATTGAAAGCTATTGATGCTATGATTCCAATCGGTCGTGGACAACGTGAGTTGATTATTGGTGACCGCCAAACGGGTAAAACAGCAATTGCTATTGACGCCATCATTAACCAAAAGGGAACTGGCGTAAAGTGCATTTATGTTGCGATAGGACAGAAAGCATCATCGGTTGCTGCAATTGTACGAAAGCTTGAAGAACACGGTGCGCTGGAACATACCATTGTTGTTGTTGCAGGGGCTTCTGACTCCGCTGCCTTACAGTTCATCGCTCCTTACTCAGGTTGTGCGATGGGTGAGTACTTTATGGAGCGCGGTGAAGACGCCTTGATCGTTTATGATGATTTAACCAAGCAAGCCTGGGCTTACCGTCAAATCTCTCTATTACTGCGCCGTCCACCAGGTCGAGAAGCTTATCCTGGCGATATTTTCTATTTGCATTCTCGGTTACTTGAAAGAGCATCACGAATCAATGCGGCGGAAGTTGAGCGATTAACCAATGGTGCAGTTAAAGATAAAACAGGTTCATTAACGGCTCTTCCTGTCATTGAAACACAAGCCGGTGACGTTTCCGCGTTTGTACCGACTAACGTGATTTCTATTACTGACGGACAGATTTTCCTTGATGTTGACTTATTCAACTCAGGTGTACGACCAGCAATTAACTCAGGCTTGTCAGTTTCACGGGTTGGTGGGGCTGCACAAACAAAGATCATGAAGAAATTAGGTGGTGGAACACGCTTAGCATTAGCACAGTTTCGTGAATTGGAAGCGTTTTCACAATTTGCGTCTGACCTCGATGATGCAACTCGTAAACAGCTAGAACGTGGTCAGCGGATAACCGAGTTGATGAAACAAAAGCAATACTCGCCTTACTCTGTCGCGCAAATGGCTGTATCACTTTTCATCGCAGAAAAGGGCTATCTTGATGATGTGCCTGTTGTCGAAGTTAGTGCATTTGAAGCATCTCTGCAAAGTTACATGAGCAGCTCACATGCTGCGTTGATGAGCAAAATTAACGAAGCTGGTGCTTACGACGATGCAATTGAAGCACAATTAAATAAAATCGTTGCTGAATTTAAACAAACCGGCAGCTGGTAAAATAAAGTTTATCGTAGCTCGTACCGATTAGCTCTGCGGGCCACAGGTCTTAATTTAGCGTAACAGCAAGGTGAAGAACAGCATGGCTGGAGCAAAAGAGATCCGTTCGAAAATTGCGAGTATTAAAAACACGCAAAAAATTACACGAGCGATGCAAATGGTAGCGGCAAGCAAGATGCGCAAAACGCAAGAGAGAATGCGTGCATCCAAGCCTTATGCAAATAAAATTTACGACGTGGTTAAGCACATAGCACGCGCAAATTCAGAATACCATCATCCCTTTATGAGTGTACGTGAAATTAAGCGTATAGGCTTAATTGTAGTGACCTCTGATCGAGGCCTATGTGGTGGGTTAAACGCGAATTTGTTACGAGAAACACTCTCAACAATGCAACCTTGGCACAAAGAGGGCAAGGAAATAGATCTCTGTGTGATTGGTCGAAAAGGCCAAGCATTTTTTAGGCGTGTTGGTGGTCGAGTTATTGCGTCAGTTGATCAACTCGGAGACACACCCGGAGTTCAAGACTTAATTGGTTCGGTAAAGGTGATGTTGGATGCGTTTTATCAGGGCGAAATAGATGCACTGCATATCGTATCTAATGAATTTGTTAATACAATGATACAAAAACCAACAGTAAAACAACTGTTGCCATTGCCGATTGCTGAGGAAGATAGTAAATCAATGGGCCATTATTGGGACTATATTTACGAGCCGGATGCCAAGGAATTGCTTGACGAGCTGTTAGAGCGATATATGGAGTTACAAGTCTATCAAGCCGTCGTTGAAAACATAGCTTGTGAACAGGCTGCTAAAATGATTGCCATGCAAAGTGCTACAGATAACGCAGGTGATTTAATCAAAGAATTTCAATTGGCTTATAATAAAGCCCGACAAGCCGCAATTACACAAGAGTTAGCGGAAATTGTCGGTGGTGCAGACGCTATATAAGAGGGTAAATGATGAGCTTAGGAACAGTTGTTCAAGTAATTGGTGCGGTAGTGGATGTCGAGTTTGGTCGTGATTCAGTACCTAAAATTAACGACGCACTTATATTGGTTGATGGGGATCTGGTTTTTGAAGTCCAGCAACAATTGGGTGATGGCGTTGTCCGCACGATTGCTATGGGCACCACAGATGGCTTGAAACGCGGGTTACAAACTCAAAACACTGGCAAACCTATTCAAGTGCCTGTCGGCAAGAAAACACTAGGTCGGATTATGGACGTACTCGGTCGTCCAGTCGACGATGCCGGTCCAATTGGTGCTGAAGAGCATTGGTCGATTCATCGTGCTCCTCCAAGTTACGAAGATCAAGCTGGCAGCCAGGAATTACTTGAGACAGGTATTAAAGTTATCGACTTACTTTGCCCCTTTGCCAAGGGTGGTAAAGTCGGGTTGTTTGGTGGCGCCGGTGTTGGTAAAACCGTTAACATGATGGAGTTAATTCGTAACATTGCAATCGAGCACAGTGGATATTCAGTATTCGCCGGAGTTGGTGAGCGTACTCGTGAAGGAAATGACTTCTATCATGAAATGAAAGACTCTAATGTATTGGATAAGGTCTCTCTGGTATATGGTCAAATGAATGAGCCACCGGGTAACCGTCTGCGTGTTGCATTAACAGGATTAACCATGGCGGAAAAATTCCGCGATGAAGGACGTGACGTCTTATTATTCATTGATAATATCTACCGTTACACCCTGGCTGGTGTTGAGGTATCTGCATTGTTAGGTCGTATGCCTTCTGCGGTGGGTTATCAACCGACGCTAGCTGAAGAAATGGGAATGTTGCAAGAACGTATTACTTCAACGAAAACCGGTTCTATTACTTCTATTCAAGCGGTCTACGTGCCTGCGGATGACTTGACTGACCCATCACCAGCAACAACCTTCGCGCATTTAGATGCAACGGTTGTGTTGTCACGGCAAATTGCCGAGTTGGGTATATACCCTGCTGTTGATCCACTGGACTCAACTTCTCGTCAACTTGATCCATTAATCGTTGGTCAAGAGCATTATGATACGGCTCGACGTGTACAACAAACATTGCAGCGCTATAAAGAGTTGAAGGATATCATCGCGATTCTTGGTATGGATGAGTTATCTGAAGAAGATAAGCGCGTGGTTTCGAGAGCACGTAAAATTCAGCGCTTCTTGTCTCAGCCTTTCTTCGTAGCAGAAGTATTTACTGGTTCGCCAGGTAAATATGTAGCGCTTAAAGATACGATTAAAGCGTTCAAAGGGATATTGGCTGGCGAATATGATGATTTGCCTGAACAAGCGTTTTATATGGTTGGTAACATCGATGAAGCGGTTGCCAAAGCCAAAACCTTATGAGGCAGTCAGACATGTCAATAACAACGCACTTGGATATTGTCAGCGCAGAGCAGCAAATCTTCTCTGGCGTAGTTGAAATGGTTGTGGCGACGGGTGAGCTTGGTGAGGTTGGTATTACTCCTGGGCACGCGCCACTGCTAACAGTGCTGAAGCCTGGTGAAATTCGCATCACTTTACCCGGTGGCAAACATGAAGTGTATTATGTATCTGGCGGCATGTTAGAAGTACAACCCTACTACGTCACGGTCCTCGCTGACGCAGCCGAGCGAGCAGACAGTCTTGATGAAGCAGCTGCACTCGCTGCGAAAGCACGAGCAGAGGAAATGATCGCCAATAAAGCTGCCGATCTTGATTACTCTGTAGCCGCGACCGAATTAGCTCGTGCGGTAGCGCAAATCCGCGCCATACAAAAGGCTAGGAAACACCTAAAATAAGTGGAGCAATACCACCAGTTATCTTCTTCTTCCTACATTGGTGTAATATACTGAAGTATAGAATGTGGGTTGAAGTAGAATTTAGGCATTTTTTAGAGACTATTGTGTAGGTGCTGGGCATGGAGCTCGAAAAGCCAAATATTTTATATGTGGACGATGATATTCAAAATCTAGAAGGTTTTGTTGCAGCTTTTCGTCGTCATTATCATATTTTTACCGCCGAATCAGCGGAAGATGCCATTGCGTTGTTAAAAGCACATCAAATTGCCGTTATCATTACCGACCAACGTATGCCTGATATGACGGGCGTTGAGTTTTTAGAAAAGATCATCCCAGAATATCCTGATCCAATTCGTATGTTATTGACCGGCTATGCCGATGCGGATGATATTATTAAGGCGATTAATAATGGTCGAATTTATCGCTATCTAACGAAGCCTTGGGAGCAAAATGCTCTAAAGCAAGATATAGATATGGGTGTTAAACTGTATAGTTTAGCCAAAAAGAATCGCGATATTATAACGCAGCTTCATAACGAAAATTCAAAGCAAAATCGCATTCTTAGCTTGCTCAAAAAATATGTTCCTGCTGATGTAGTGAACCAAGCACTTGCAGTTGGAAATGATGTCACTCATCTTTTTGATGGCGAGCTGCGCGACGTTACAATATTTTTTTCAAACATTCAAAATCTAGATCAATTCACTAAAAAGAAAGATCCCGAAATGGTCTTCAATTATTTAAATCGCTATTTTGCAGTTGTTGAAAATTGTATTGAAGAGCATAAGGGAACTGTTGATAAGTTTATCGACGGTAATATTTTGGCATTGTTTGGTGCGCCTATTGCCTATACGAATAATCAAAAAAATGCGGCTTTCTGTGCACTAAGGATGATGGACGAGATCCAGCGATTTAACGAAGATAATTATGAAAAAAGCGGCTTTCACCTTAACCTTGGAATTACAATACATTCTGGTGAGGCTGTTGTGGGTAATATTGGTTCTGATCAGTATATGTCCTATACGGCAATAGGTGACACAGTTAATACAACAGCTCGTATGCTTGAGCTAACAAAGGATAAGCCAAACTGTATTTTAGCAAGCGACGCAGTATATGAGTGCATTAAAGAGGTTGTGAGTTGTGAGCCTTGGGGAGAAAGGGCCATTCGGGGTAAAGAAAAGAGTATCAAACTCTTCAGTTTAAGGAAATAGAAAGAGTATTGAGGAGTAATTCCACGAAGATTTTAACAGGTTCTTCTCCGACCGGTTACGTTGGGGGCGATTAAATTGAAACAATTTACATTCGCTTTGTTAGGTTCTCTCGGTATGGTTTTTCAACTCAAGGCGCTACAAAGGAGCAGGGATCTTCCTCGCTGTCAGAACCTCCTAAGCAAACAGAGTGCGCTACGAAAGCGACGCATTGGACAGGGACCATCGATATTACCAGTAACTATACTTTTCTTGGTATTAGCGAGTCAAATAACCTACCAGCCGTACAAGGCAGTTTGACGTATACTCTCCCACGCTCCGGTATTTATTTTTACGTATGGGCCTCAAATGTAAAGTTTAATGATTTTAATGGGAAGCTCGCCACACTTGAAATCAATCCGGCGATTGGCTTCTCAAATGATATAGGTGAGAATTTTAACTACGATATTTACCTAAGCCCCTACATCTATCCGAATACGGCAGCATCTTATGCGGATGTTATTGGTGAGTTCACATACTATTTTGTTAATACCAAGCTTGGATATTCTAATGATGTTTTTAATTATCATGGAAGTGGTACGTATTTTAGAGTTGGATTTGAGCATCAAATCCCTAGAAAATATTTGTTTGGTCAGGAAAATGTAAATATATCAGGAGGCGTGGGGCGCTATTTTCTTCCGAGCAATAAGGGTTTGCCGAGTTACGATTATTTTGATTTTCAATTGGATAAAACAATCGGTAAATTTGTTTTGTCGTTACAATGGACGGGTACAAATCTTCAAGCATCCGATGCCCCTGCTTTGCAAAGGGAGAAATTAGTCGCTACGATAACGATGAATTTTTAGGACGAGTGAATCGTCGTGTGGATAAAGCACAAGGATGATGTGATGAGATTACGAAAAAAAATATCACTGATGACGCTGTCAATGTGGGGCATCATGTTTGCGGTTACTTATGTGGGCGCTAAGCAAATATTGGGCAACAGTTTCTTAGAGCTTGAGAAAAGGGATGCTCTTAATAGCATCCAGCGGTTTAATCTGGCAATCAATGAACAGGTTAATGCTGTCTATTTAATGACAAAAAACTGGGCTATGTGGGATGATACATACCAATTTGTCTTGAATAAGAATAGAGATTACATTGATGTCAATTTAACGCCCGATGGTTTTGGTGTCACAAATGCTGATTTCTTAGCATTTTTTAACTCGGATATTCAACTGGTTTGGGGTGGAATGCTCAATTCAGAACATATGAAAATCGAAAGATTGCCAAATGACTTGCTGTCGGATTATTTAAACCCTAATGGCCTATTGGTGCATATGCCTGATATGGGCAGTCATTTGTATGGTTTGTTGGCCACGCAACAAGGTATATTCTTTGTTGCAGCACATTCTATTATCCATAGCAATGGCTCAGGGGTATCGCGTGGAGCGATTATACAAGGAAAATTTTTTTCGCCGCGGGTGCTGGGACAACTTAAAAAACTGACTGAATTGGATATTCAGGTTTTTCCATTAAAGTCATCCAAAAAAAGCCGGGAATTAGTTCAAGCAGAAATAAATTTGCGCACATTTGGTAGCCCTTATATTGAAACCAACAATATGAATCTAGACTGTTATATGATGCTTCAGGATATAAACGGTAAACCGATTGCTATTGTTAAAGCCACGATTCCTCGTTCTGTTTATAAAGTAGGACTCGCAACGATTCGTTATTTTAGCGAAGCCTTTTTAGGTGCAGGCCTTCTTTTCACGATATTACTCGTTATTATATTTCGCTTTTTTATCACGAAACGGTTAGAGCGCTTAAACGAACGGATCGTTGAAATTGGTGATAAAAAAGCATTTTCTCTGCGCGTGCCTATTGAGGGTGCTGATGAACTGACGTCGGTTTCACAAGAAACAAATAAAATGTTGGATACAATTGAAAATTACACCCATCAACAAAAGGCGTTGCTTGACAAAGTGACGGCTTTATTAGAAAAAGTTACTGATGATGAGGATTTTCTAAATCATATTATCAATGCGATGCCGTCGATATTAATTATTACGAATAGTCACCTCAAAGTAACGCACCTTAACCAAAAGGGTGAAGATGAAACAGGCCTTCGTCATGAACAATCTCTAGGGCTTTCCCTCTATGATGTATTACCCTACTTAAGTCCATTTACCAGTAAGATTGAAGACGCTTTAAATAGCAAAATACCACAAATGATTGATCGAATTATCTTTAAGACGGATCTAGGGGCGCATTACTACAATGTGTTAATTTATCCTTTTGAGCGAGGCGGGGAGCAGGTATTGGCGCTTCGTATCGATGATGTTTCCGGGCGTATTCGTATAGAAGAGCAAATGTCAAACAATGAGAAATTGGCCTCTCTCGGTGTGCTGACAGCGGGCATTGCTCACGAGATAAACAATCCAATCAATTTTATTACTTCTAGAATTTCACCTTTGCAAAACGATCTCAATGATATTCTTGCGGTTCTTAATAAATATGCTGAGCTTAACCCTGATCAGCCTATCAAGGAACAATTGGATGAAATTGAGGTCATTAAGAAGGAGTTGGATTTAACCTATACTGTTGATGAGGTTGGGCGTTTAATTGAAGGATTGAAAGAAGGGGCAACACGAACGGCTACCATTGTTAAGGGCCTAAAAGTCTTTTCTCGTCTTGATGAAGATGCGATAAAAAAAGTGAATATTGAAGAGGGGATTGATTCGACATTAACTCTTTTAAAGCACAAGTGCCAAAATAGAATTGAACTGGTTAAGGAGTATGGCCATGTGCCTGAGGTCGATTGTTACCCAGGCAAATTAAATCAGGTATTGATGAATATTATTGCAAATGCCATTGATGCTATACCTGATAAAGGGGAAATAAGAATTACAACCGAGCACAAGGATAACGACGTGGTTATTCGGATTAAGGACAATGGTATGGGTATTCCTGATGAAATAAAATCAAAGATATTTGAACCGTTTTTTACCACAAAAGATGTAGGAAGTGGAACGGGTTTAGGTCTATCCATCTCTTTTGGTATTATTCGTGATCATGGCGGACGTATCGATGTAAAAAGCGATGTTGGTAAGGGGGCTGAGTTTATCATTACAGTCCCTATCAATCATGTAACGAGCACGAAATAACGCTTGAATATCGCGCTGAGAGTAGATGCTGGTTGCGGGAGTTTTTTTGTGTTCGTTACAACGTGTCAAAAAATAAATAGGAGGCTCTATGAATGATAAGACTAAACCAGCCATTTTATATGTTGATGATGAGCCTGCTAATTTGGAAAGTTTTGTTGCGGGCTTTCGACGGCATTACACCATCTATACGTCGACTTCAGCAATAGGTGCCGTTGAGATTTTGAAGAAACATAAGGTCTTATTAATCCTCACTGATCAGCGAATGCCAGAAATGACCGGAGTACAGTTTTTAGAAGCTATCATACCCGAGTACCCTAATCCTGTAAGAATGATTTTGACTGGATTTAGTGATGTTGAGGCCATCACCAAGGCCATCAATAGCGGGTCCGTTTTACGTTATCTTACGAAGCCATGGGACGAAAGGGAGTTAAGGATTGCCATAGATGAAGGAATCAATATTTATAAAATAGAACAAACGAATCGATCACTTATCAAAAATTTAGAAAAAACGATTGCCAAACAGCAAAAAACAATTGGGATTTTTGAAAAATATGTTCCTGCTAATATCATCAAAGAGGTATTAGATAATTCTGCGGAAAAGTCTATATCTGAAAGTGAATATCGGATCATCTCCGTTTTATTTTCAGATATTAGACAGTTCACGTCATTTGCTGAGTCTCGTCATCCTAAAGACGTAGTGACCTATCTGAATAAATATTTTTCTATTATGGTTAATTGTGTTACTAAAAATCATGGTACGGTGTATAAATTTATGGGGGATGGTTTAATGGCTTTATTTGGTGCCCCAGTCTCCTCCATCTACAATCAACGCAATGCAGCCTTTTGCGCTTTAGATATGTTAAGCGCTTTAAATGAGTTTAATCAAACCGTTGGTAAAGAAATGCGGCATGAGGCAACGATTGGTATCGGTATTAATACCGGCCAAGCAGTCGTTGGTCATATTATGACAGAACACTTTTTAAGCTATACCGTTATTGGTGAGGTTGTAGAAGGTGCATTGCAAATTTCAAATTATACAAAAGACAAACCAAATACCATCCTGGTGAGTCAAAATACATTCCAACTCATTCAGAATGACGTAAAGTCAGAAGACGCTGGGGCGCAAGAAGTGGGTGATGCGCCGATGAATTTATTCAGAATAACCGGTAAAAAATAGCTTTAATCTTCGGCGTCTTGACCGCTCAACTTACGTTATCACGAAATGGCCTAACACCACGAAACGTGTCGTTGGTAAAATCATAGATGTTGTCTTTGAATCTAATGACAATTTAATTAAAAATCATGATGTTAGATTGGTGCGGCGCAGCGAAGTACGAGCTCTTCTATAGGAAGCCTTGTATGATGTTGCGTTGCAAACAGACTACATGATGTTGAGAGCACTTCTGTTCGCAAGCACCGATTCTATCAACACATCGTTCATTTGTATTTTTGACATATTTACAAAGAGTTAGCTGATTATTTAAGCTAAGCGGCGATTACTCCACATAGTTATCCACAGCTTAAATATAAAACAAGGTGCAAATAAACAAAATTTTTCAATTAAAATCAATGTGTTGCGCTAATTCATTGAATTCTATACAAATAATAATAATAATTTATTCACATATT